>JAIXRD010000146.1 GCA_027485365.1 Cryomorphaceae bacterium
CTTAATAAAAGGGCGCACTAACTGAATGGTCTCTAAATCCCAATAACTCAAGGATTGTAATTCATAAATAGAAATGAACTTGCCGAACAACTTGCGGTGCAAAACTAAATCACTGATTTGAACGGTTGTTAATAATCCGAGTTCCTCTAATTCTGCACCATCCGTGAAATTCAAATTTATCGGATGCTCAAAATAAAAGTCTAATTGCTCAATTATATTGGTTAAATCAATGTTTTCCGATTGAAAACGTTCAGAAATAAACTCTATGCGTTGTTGTATGATTTCAGACTTTTCCTGACCGAAAACTAAACTCAATGGAAAAAAAAGCAAGCCAACTAAAACAACAAAGTGCCTCATTTCAAGCGATATGTAAATGAAACATTGGGCGACCATCCGAGCTGTTGTGTAAAGGCAGATCCGAAATCCAGAAAATATATGCCTTTGAACGCATATCCTACCCCTCCATTTACCTCAATGGGTTGGGTAGAAAATCCTGTCCGAAAACTTAAGTAATTTATTGGACTATACTCGAGCCCAGCCTTTCCGCGTAAAGGAAAATCTACATTTTTCTCCCCTTCCACACACACCAATAATTTATCTGAAAACTTAAAAGAAGACCCCATGCGCATAACAGTAGTAAGACGGTCTTCTTGGTACGCACTCAGCTTCACCCTTGAAAAATTAACCACTGCAAACCCAATATGCCATTTCGGATTAACTTGAGCTAATAATCCAGCCTCTCCTGTAGCTTTAAATACATTGCCATATCCTTGTCCTAAGCGAATTTGATGCAGGTTCATCTGAACCCCAAGGGCTAAAATATCAGATAATTTAAGGCTATACCCTACTCCAGCCTTCATGGTTCTAAATTGAGTATATCCAAAACTTTGTGCTCCGGCAGAAAGCACTCCTTTTTTCAATGGTACTGCTATCGACATTGATTGCGTTTGAAGTTCTTTCAATAAAAAACGGTTTTCATACGCTATTCCGATTCCCAATTTTGTTACCCCAACTAAGGATGCCGGATTGTGGTGATATGCCCAAACATCCTGGAGCGTTACAGAAGCATCTCCCATACCTCTTGAACGACTACCAGCAGGTGCCCAGCCTTGACCAAAACTGTATCCCGTTACCAGCAATACTATTACAATTATCCGGTGCATTTATTTGTTTTTAAAACGTTTGCAATTTAAATATTTCACGTGCGAAGCACTCAAGAAAAACCAGGATTCTCCACGGTTCGAAGATAAAGCATAAATTGTTTTTTTTGAATCCTTAAGTTCGGCCTGACCGTTTAGATAATCAAATGTTAACTTGACCTTCATATCTGCCCCATCCTTGTCTATCTCTTCAATGTCATAATTTTCTATTGAGGATCCTGGATGAATAAATAATTTTTTCAAACTACCTGTATCCGATAAGTGTGCGTCAATTACACATGGATGTGTTAAGGAAACTTCAAGAATTGTTAATTCCTTATTGTATGCATTTTGGTATTGAATGATCGCTCGATTTAACGATTTCTCCTGGTTCGCTGTTAAAGAACAAGCAACGAGGAACCATAAAAGTGCAACGAATAGTAAGTAAGGTCTCATCAAGTGTAACAAAGATAAGGATTTCTTTCAATCTTTTGTTTCGTGTCAAATGCCGAAGAATGGTATCTTTGGGACAAGAATTGAACTATGTCACTACAAGAACAATGGGTTAATCAACTGAAAAAAGAGCTTAAAGCAGAATCATTAAGTGAATTTCAGTCTGTTATTGAAGGTTTACGCTGGGAGTTTACAGATAATAATGAATCCTTACCATCTTTTGATTTTTCGAATTCAAGTAATGCGACATGCACATTTTATAGCTTTTACAAGGTTAAAGATGCGAAGCAAAGCAACATTGAAATTCTAAGAGATTTAAATCAAGGGACCCAAGGTCTACTGATTTGCTGGGATAAATACCCTGATTTAGATCAGTTATTTAATGGCGTCCTGTTCGAATATATCCAAACTCGAGTGATGGTCAGTAATTCGGAAGACCTTAGGCTCATTAATCAATGGATAAAGCAACGGAATCCTGCAAATTTCAAGGTGGAGTTTTCAACATTTCAAGAAGATGCTACCTTACGAATTGATGGGTTTTCAATGTATGCTGTTGGGGCAAATGTATGGCAAGAACTGGCCTATGTATGCAAGGAACTTGAAATACAGCTCCTTACAATTCCTCAGCATCAAGAGATTACGGTAGAATTTGGCGTAGGGGAAAATTTCATGATTGAAGCAGTAAAAATCACAGCATTTCAATGGTTGTGTGAAGCCCTATTAACTAAACACGGACGTAAAGACCTAAAGATAATATTAAGAGCACGCCTTGGATGGAGGAATAAATCAATTGGCGAACTACACACGAATCAAATACGACAAACCTCGGAAGCACTTTGTGCATTGGTGGCTGGTGTAAATCAACTATGTATTACCCCATATGATCAATTTTTCGAAGATGATCCCTCTGAATTATCTCGAAGAATGGCTGTTAATATAGGACACATTCTAAAAGAAGAATCGCACTTAGATTGGTTTAATGGGTTAATTAAAGGAAGCTACATTACCACCCATTTAATTCACCAATTGTGTAACAAAGTATGGGAAGAACTGGCCTTGACTGAAGGATTTGAGGATAAGCTGAAGTCAGCAATTCAAGCTACAATTTCCCTAAGAAAAATGCGTATAAGCGATCAAAGTGATCGATTTATTGGAATTAATTATTTAATGAATACGAGCGAAAAACAATCGTATAGTCCGAAAGAAACTGGGGCGCTTGGGCTTCCTTATTTATTTTTTGAAACGATTTAATATGTCGAATTGGATAAACTATTTAACGAGTCGGGAACCCGTAAAAGTCACGGAGAAAGAAATTGATGGAATTAAAATTCCAAATACACCTCCACAAGAAGAAATAGTACCACAGTATTCTGGGATTGCACCTTTTAGACGAGGTCCGTACGCTTCTATGTACACTATAAGACCATGGACTATCCGACAATATGCAGGATTTTCAACGGCAGAAGAATCTAATGCCTTTTACAGAAAGAATTTAGCTGCTGGTCAGAAAGGATTGTCGGTCGCCTTTGACTTACCCACACACAGAGGATATGATTCCGATCATCCTAGGGTTACAGGAGATGTTGGTAAAGCCGGAGTGGCCATTGACTCGATTGAGGATATGAAACGGCTGTTCGACGGAATTCCACTCGATGAGATGTCTGTTTCGATGACCATGAATGGCGCGGTCTTACCAATTCTTGCATTTTACATTGGGGCCGCGATCGAACAAGGTGTAGATTTATCTGCATTATCAGGCACAATTCAAAATGATATTTTGAAGGAATTTATGGTGCGAAACACATATATCTATCCCCCTGATCCATCGATGAGAATCATTGCCGATATTTTCAAGTATACTTCCGAAAAAATGCCAAGGTTTAATAGCATCTCTATTTCAGGGTATCACATGCATGAGGCTGGTGCTACGGCAGCGCAGGAGTTAGCTTTTACGCTTGCAGACGGACTAGAATATATCCGCACAGGGATTAAAGCAGGCCTGAGCATCGATGAATTTGCACCAAGATTGAGTTTTTTCTGGGCGATTGGAATAAATTTCCCAATGGAAGTAGCAAAATTAAGGGCGGGGAGAGAACTTTGGGCAGACTTGGTTTCTGCATTTAATCCTACATCTGAAAAATCGAAAATACTTCGTGCTCATTGTCAAACATCGGGCTGGTCATTAACCGAACAGGACCCATTCAACAATGTTACTCGGACTACTATTGAAGCCTATGCGGCTGTTTTTGGTGGAACCCAATCCTTACATACCAATTCATTGGATGAAGCCATTGCGCTTCCTACTGATTTTTCTGCTCGAATTGCACGAAACACCCAATTGTTTATTGCGCTCGAATCAGGAGTTACACAATTCATTGACCCTTTCGGAGGAAGTCAACACATTGAGCACTTAACGAATCAGCTTATTCAAGAAGCACGCACCTTGATGTTGGAAATCGAAAACATTGGTGGGATGTCAAAGGCTATAGCCAAAGGTATTCCAAAATTAAAAATTGAAGAGGCCGCTGCAATGAAACAGGCGAGAATTGATGCGGAACAAGAAATCATTGTGGGCGTCAATCGCTTCCAACATGCTGAAGAAACGCAAATCGATTTATTGGAAGTAGACAATACTAAAGTACGCACACAACAAGTAGAACAACTCTCACAACTAAAAGAATCAAGAGATCATGTCAAGGTTAATGAACTCCTTAAACGTTTAGAACAAGCGGCTGAAACTTCAGAAAACTTATTAGAAATTGCAGTAGAGTGTGCCCTAGCTAGATGTACTTTAGGTGAAATCTCTCTGGCGTTAGAGCAGGTATTCGGTAGATACGAAGCAGACATAAGAACCATCTCCGGTGTGTATAAATCAATTGCTATGAAAGATCAAACCTTTAAGGAAGCACAAATACTTTGCAATACTTTTTCAGAATTAGAAGGAAGAAGACCACGTATTCTTGTCGCTAAAATGGGGCAAGACGGGCATGATCGCGGCGCTAAAATTATTGCAACGGCTTTTGCAGATATAGGTTTTGATGTGGACATGGGACCACTATTTCAAACGCCTCAGGAAGTTGCAAAACAAGCAATAGAAAATGACGTACATGTGGTTGGAGTCTCTTCATTAGCAGCAGGACACAAAACGTTGGTACCCGCATTAATTAACGCGTTAAACGAGGCTGGAAGAAGTGATATCATGGTGGTAGTTGGAGGTGTTATACCAAAGAATGACTATTCCTATTTATTTGAAGCAGGTGTATTTGGAATTTATGGCCCAGGCACTAAACTTGCCGAATCAGCCATTGAAATCTTAACCCTCCTCATGAAAAGTCACAATTAAATTGTATTTTCGGCATAGAATTTGGGACACGCAAAACAAATTATAATCGTATGAAATATCTTTTTTTACTCCTTCTTACTGTAGTCTTTAACATCATGTTAGCGCAGGACATTACCTTTACTTCAGACAAACGCTTGGTGCAACCTTCCGTGAATGGTGAAGTTAAAGCTGAGAATACTATTGAAATCAAAAGTTCGCTAAAAACACCGCTAAACGGTAAAAAAACCTACACATGGACCATTAATGGCTCATCTGAACCGGGAAAGGGATGGGAGCTTGTTAAAGGCACCACGCTAAGTGGCGAAAAGATTAAAATCTCCTTTAATAAAATCGGTAATTATAGTGTAGGATTAACGATTGTAGCAATTTCTGGAGAAGACGAAAATGAAGTGAGTGGAGAAGTTGAAGATTTCATCTCGGTACGAAGCGTTTTTCCAGAGTTAGCCGCACTGTATGCTCAAAAACCTGTTCCGAACTATGTTAAACTCGTAGAAAAATCTTCTGAATACACTGTAAAACCCAAATTTGCTAACGACCCTACACCTAATTTATTTCTTGCAAAAGGGTATTTAGGTCTTGTAAAGTCAGGTAATCCTGAACCTCGTTTTGAAACGGCAATTGAGGATTGTATTTCAAGTTTTGTTGCAGCAAAAGAACTTGACAAAAATGGTGTTATCATGGATGATGAACATCAACGGTTTTTGGATGAACTGCAACAATATTTATTGAATGAAAATATCTTGGTGAACTATGATGCTGACCCAAAATCAAATCCTGAAAGTTATGATCAATTGGTCGAGTATATTGATTACTATAGTCAAACAACCTCAGCACCAGTCTGCGCGAGTTTAATGCAGGGATATTTTAAATACGTTAAGAAGGATTCGAAAGGAGCAAATCTTCTTTGGAATACAGAAATTTTAAAACTTAAAAAGTTTGTTAACTTGGACGAGAAAACTGCCTACGGGGAGCGCTATAAAGATGATCTAGGAAATGAAATCATTCTTTCAATGGTTGATTTAAAAGTACTAAAACTTGGAGCGATGAAGGTCGCGCAAGTCATGAAAACAAGGGATAATCAAAATCCTAAGGAAGCATGTAAGTTACTTTCTATTGTTGAGCCATTTTTAATCGATGACACCGAATTCGCAACGTTTTATTCTAAAGAATTTAATAGCTGCCAAGAATAATAGTATTTCAACATTCACGCATTGATAAAAAAGCCACGCATACCGTGGCTTTTTTTATTGAATACTTATTTTTGATTTGTGAAAATCCCTCGCTACCTAAAAAATAAATACGTAATTACCTCAATTCTTTTTTTGAGTTACCTGTTTTTCTTAGATGACATGGATATTTTTACCATGGTTAGGAATCTTAAAAAACGCAGTGACTTAACGGAACAAAAAGTCGAAATGCACCAAAAAGTTATTGCAAGTCGTGCAACATTAAAGCGACTAAAAAAAACACAATATTTAGAACATTACGCACGATCAACAAAATATTTCAAACAGGTAGACGAAGAGATTTTTGTGATCATCCCTAAAGGGAACCCGAAGCGATAAGGGAAAGTGCAAATGAAGGGAAATAATACCCTAAAATCTGATTATAGTCAAAGTTTAACTTAGCCATCTTCATTGCCCCCTCTTGACACAAACCTACTCCATGGCCATAGCCTCTTCCCTTTATGGTAACCGTTGTTCCGTCGGAAATCACACTAAAAAAAGCAGATTTTAATTCGAAATGCTCCCGAATATCCCGCATAGGGATTCCATACCCTGGATGAAATAAAAATGCAGGCCTTGAATCCGTGGTCCAATTGAACATCATTGTAGCACTGACAGAATCATCTACCGGATACCTATATTTTTCAACTAAAAACCTTTTCCACTCGGATAGCGAAATTTGTTTAACCCAATTTGCTTGTTTTGTATAGATGCAAAACGTATCCTTAAAGGAATTGAGACCAGGAATTGATTCATTCCAAACATGGGCTGGATCACACGTTTGACCCCCACAATTGGCGCTAAAAAATGTAGGCGCAAAGGTGGAGTCTTTCTGAATCATAACCATACCTTTCGTTTGCTTTACGGCCGTATCGATGAGCGCACCACCGTTTCGTTTATGAAGATACGCTTGACAATGAACTTGATTACACAAGAAAAAACCATCCTTGGCATGTTTGTGCATCGCTTTCATTGCGAAGGTCCGCGAGATAATTGCTTGTACCTTGTAATATTCTAATTTCTGTCCTGTACCCGCCTCAGATTCCACTACGCCCTCTAAGTATGTCTCTAAACCAACAAGATTAACTATCAAAAGCTTACCATCTATGTGTTTAATTTCAAAATCGCCTTCAAATGCTTTTGCCTTCATAGCTGGGGAAAGACCAGATACTTCAATCGATTTCTCATGCATTGAGGCAATAACCTTTATTTGTTTAATTCCGGTTTTCTTTTGGCCCTGAAATGAAATATCCATAAGACCTGAAGTACCTTTGGAAATTTCACAGAAAGAAAAATGATCAAGTGTTCCTATAAACGAAGTGTCGGCAATCACAAAATAATTACATGTTGCATTCGCGAATTTTATTTTGGTAAACTTTTGGTTAGGGAATAACCCAATGCGCATGGATTGTCCATTTGCAATAAACGCAAAAATTCCTACGGTAAAAACAATCAAGAATTTGGACAACATGGAGACTATTACTTTAATTAACGCAAAAATGTTTCATGAATGGACATAGCGATACGCTTGCTAGCCCCTTCCCCACCTAACAATAGTTTTAGCTCTTTATAACCCTGAAGCATAGCATCCCGTTCAGGACCGTCCATTGCTATTCTTTTCATCGCCTGAATGAGTTGCTTGGAATTACAATCTTGTTGAATCAATTCCGTCACCAAACCCTTTCCAAGAATTAAATTAACCAAGGATATGTACTTAATTTTTACAACACGCTTTGCAATCCAAAAAGAAAGACCACTGCTTTTGTAACAAACAACCTGAGGAACATCAAATAAGGCGGTCTCTAAGGTTGCGGTACCCGAAGTTACAAAGGCTATAGCAGCTTCATTTAATATCTCATATGTTTTTCCCAACAAAAA
>JAIXRD010000014.1 GCA_027485365.1 Cryomorphaceae bacterium
ATGTTTTTGGATTCGGTGTTTTTGAGCTATCCGATGCGATTTCAAGTAAATCAAAGCGACCAATGCCCGACACTTTGAACACCGCAAAAGGGATCGATTTCGAGGTCTTTGCCATGTTAATAGTAGAAATGATAATCTGAGTGGTATGCTCAAAATCATCATCTGATGTTTTACCTTCGACTGAATAATCTAAGATGGTGCCAATACCAAACGCGCCTAATTCCTCAATACGTCCAGTACAATCTTCAATGGTTTCACCTCCACAAAATTGCTTGAAAATGGTAGCTTTTATTAAACCCGATATCGGTAGACGAAGCGCTAAAGCAAGGTTGGTTGCCCATTTGCCAAAACTTACAACACTCGGTGATGCAATGACTTTGAATAATAAATTGGCGCGTTTTAAGTCACGGTCCGATTTGGATTTAAAGGCGACTTCGGTATTTGTAAAATCTAACATACGCAAAATTAACGCTTTTTTGGGAGTCAGCGCGGCATAAAGTTTAATACATTTGTCCTATGATGACCATCCAATTTAATGGCACTCCGATTCACTTAGGTTCGCTTGAATCCGGTCCGTTTAACGCCTTGCTCGAGGAGTACAGTACGCGTAAAAAAGTCATTGTAGTGGATGAAAACACCCACGATTGTTGCCTTGAGTATTTGCTCACGGCCTTTCCTTCGCTAGAAGATGCGGAAGTGATGTTACTGCCTGCCGGAGAGGAGAACAAAGCCCTTGAAGTTTGTTATCAGGTATGGTCGGCTATGCTGGAATATCAGATTAATAGAAACGACTTAGTGATTAACTTAGGAGGTGGCGTGGTAACTGACCTAGGTGGGTTTATTGCTTCTGTTTACAAACGGGGGATTGATTTTATTCATATTCCAACGTCACTGATGGGGATGGTAGATGCAGCGATTGGAGGGAAAAATGGGGTTGATTTGAACGGACTTAAAAACATCATTGGAACCATTACTCAACCGAAAGCTATTTTCGTGGACTCAGGGTTTTTAGAGACCTTACCCGCCGAGGAGATTTTTAATGGGTATGCTGAAATGTTAAAGCATGCACTTATTTTAGATGCTGCATATTGGAACCAGTTGAAGGTGCTTAATACAGAAGAAGAGCTAATTCAATTGACAAACATTATTAGATCCATAGAACTGAAAAAACAAGTAGTAGAGGCGGATCCAACCGAGAAAGGGAAGCGAAAATTATTGAATTTTGGTCATTCGCTGGGACATGCCTTAGAATCCTATTTTCTAAGCAAGCAAGCCATCGCCCATGGTCATGCGGTAGCACTTGGAATGATTGGGGAAAGTTATGTTTCCTATAAACGTGGTGTGCTAGCGGTAGATGAATACCGAGAAATTGAGCAATGCATTATTCGTGTTTTCCCCATGCTTGAAATCCCAGAGGAAGCCATAGAAGAGCTAATAGAACTCATGCGAAACGATAAGAAGAACGAACGCAATACCTTGAATTTTGTCCTATTGGAATGCATCGGAAAAGCACAAGTCAATGCAGAAATGACTTCATCAGAAGTAGGGGAGGCCTTGCTTCATTTATCCCTTCTTGCGCAACACGGCAACTAACAAAAAAGGCCCCCAAAGGGAGCCTTAATCAAGCTAAATGATGAAATCCATTAACGGATGATAGTCATTTCATCTACAATGTGTTTCGCTCCTGAAAATTTATCGATGATAAACAATACGTAGCGAATATCCACATTAATGGTCTTTTGTAGGTTTGAATCAAAAATCACATCCCCAGCCATTGCTTCAATGTTGCCGTCAAATGCCAATCCGATTAATTCTCCTTTACCGTTTAATACAGGCGACCCCGAGTTTCCTCCTGTGATGTCATTATTCGTTAGAAAGTTTACCGGCATATGACCGTCTTTGTCGCCGTACTCTCCGAAATCTTTCGTGTTATTAAGGTCAATCAATCGTTGCGGCAAATCGAATTCTTCATCCTTCGGTTTATACTTGTTGATGGTCCCTTGAAGTGTAGTGAAGTAATTTGTTTTCGCATCATTTCGCTTGTCAGCAGGAAGCGCACTCACTGTACCAAAGGTCAAACGCATGGTGCTGTTTGCATCTGGGTATTTAACTGGGCTCAAACCAGACTCGCGCATTCCTTTTACTAACTTACGGTAAGCTTTCACATAATCTGCCTGAAGTTGCATCATTTCTGGTGTAGTTGCATTTAAATGCGCAATTAATTCTTGAGAGAATTTAATCATTGGATCAGCTGAAACATCATACTTCGTTTCCCCATTAATCCAAGAAATAACCTTCTCTTGATAACTAAAAATTGAAGCGCTTAACATGGATGTTGCGCGCATGGCAACTGCATCAGGATTCTCAAAACCAGCCGGTTGCTTATATCCCGCTTTTGTCATGTACAAGACGAGTCCATTCAGTAGGATTTCTTTTTCTGTTGGAAGCGATACTGTACTGTAGAATTCTTCCACTGCCGCAAGTAAATCCGCTTGAAGTTCTTTTTTCTTAGCTGCATCTGCTTTGTCGTATTCTATTAATTTCGCTCCTAGGTTTCTTGAAATCATTGCAAATTCCGAATACCGCAATAAGATGGAGAGGTAGTTATCATGTCGAGACTTTTCGTTAGTAGCCGCATAGTATTTATTAATAGTAGCCACTACATTTCCGTATTCTTTACGGTTTTTACGTTTATTTGCCCATTTATCGAATGACGCTTCGTTGATTGCTTTGGATTTTGCCGTTTCAAACTTTGTTAAGGCATCAATCATTCCTTGACGGTTTTTCCAATAATTCGCTAGGCGTGCGTATTTAGAGGCATAATTCAACCGAACATTATCGTCTTTATCCATGTCATTTTTCATGGCGTCCATGGCGGTTTTTGATGCTTCAACCCAAGCAGGGTAGGCATACTTAACATTCTGGTCGATTCCAGAAGCAGGCAACCAACGGTTGGTTCGACCTGGAAAACCAAGAATCATAGCGAAATCACCTTCCTTTACCCCTTGAATATTGACTTTCAAGTGAACTTTTGGTGTTAATGGAACATTGCTTGTAGAATACTCAGCCGGATTACCGTTGGCATCTGCATAGATTCTAAACATTGAGAAATCACCGGTATGACGAGGCCACTCCCAATTGTCAGTGTCGCCACCAAACTTACCAATTGAATTCGGAGGTGTACCTACCAATCGAACGTCTTTATAGTCTTGGAAAACGAAATAGTAGTATTCGTTTCCTTGGAAGAATGAACGCACTTGCACTACATATTTTCCACCTTCATTATTTTCTTTTTCAATTAGAGCAATCTCGTCTTTAATGATTTTCTCGCGTTCTGCTTCCGTCATTTGATCATTTACCTTTCCTAATATGCGTTTAGACACATCATCCATACGAACAAAGAAGCGAACAAATAGAGATTTTGGTTTCAACTCGTCGGCTTTTGTTGCTGCCCAATACCCATTCGTTAGGTGATCTTCTGCTGGGGTTGACAATTCAGCAATGGCGTCATATCCGCAGTGGTGATTGGTTAATACTAGGCCTTGAGATGAAATCAATTCAGCGGTACACCCCCCGTTAAATTGAACCACAGCGTCCTTTAAACTGGAATGGTTAATGCTGTAAATTTCTTCTGCTGTCAACTGCAATCCGAGTTTTTCCATATCACGTTGATTCAAACGTTCAATGAACATTAAGAACCACATTCCTTCGTCGGCTCGAACAAAGAACCCAACAAAAAGGATAATGGCTAAGAGTGTGTGTTTCATGTTTTTCATAGTTTTCTGAATTAAGGATGGCTAATATACTGAAATAAGTAGAATTTAAATCGCTTTTTGTCCACGCGATTTTTGAATGCGTTGTTTTTTCATGCGACTCAAGGATTCGGGTAAGATTCCTAAATAGGAGGCAATCTGGTGTTGAGGAACAAGCTGCTCGATGCTTGGGTGGCGATCAATGAGCGCTAGATATCGCTCTTCGGCACTGGCTGAAACTGTAAGAAACAAACGTTTTTGTAGCACAGCAAGCGTTCGCTGCGCCATTATTCTAAACAAGCGCTCCATCTGCGGGATATGCTTAAAAATCTCATCTATTCCGTCATGCGTAAAGGCAAGAATCCAAGTGTCCTCTAATGCCTGAACATTAAGTTGAGAGGGAGAGCGCAATTCAAAACTCGCTAAATCCCCAATCCACCAATCTTTAAACCCAAAATACAAGACATGCTCTTGAGATTTTCCGTCGATATAGAACACACGCATGGTGCCGGCTATAATGAAAGCTTGTTCAAATCCCAAGTCTCCTTCACGCAGAAAATACGTTTTACGTTTTATATTGCGCAGGGTAAACCGCTGCTTTATAAACACTTTATCAGCTTCGGAAAGCGTAACCCGTTGTTGGATATAGGTAAAGAGGTCACGATAAGCGTTCTCTTCCGTTACGAGAGTTGCATTCGAATTCTCCATTCTTTAGGATATAAATTGTTAAAACGATTTCCAAGATGCTTAATAAATCCTAAGCCCATTTCTTTAAAGGTTACAATATAAAACCCCGGATCCTGAGCTTGAACCGGAAAGGTTTCTCCTCTTAAATATTGCAGCGCCTCACGTTCCGTAAGCTCGATGCGTTTAATATTAGTTTCTATAGAATTCATCAAGGCCAATTCATGAAAAGGAATCCATCCTTTTGGACTTTGTTCCGCGATCTTGACCCCTTTTTTTATAATTCGAAGTGGACTGTCGATTGATTTGAGCAACACGAGCGTTTCCTTACTTAGTAAATGTAGCCCTGTTAGTTCTTCAATAAGCACTTGGTTTTCTGCTGGCGTAATACCAAAGATTGGATTTTTCCAAACAGGACCTTGCTCATTTCCAAGCGATCGAATTATGGTGCCTTTTTTACGCAACACGGCAACATACAATCCTTCAGATTCCGTAGTACCGGGGAGGAAATAATGTCCGAGTTTGCTTCTACCAGGAACACAAGCGGAAGGCACATTCCATGAAACCAATTCAAAGGAACCATCGGCCAAAAGGTGTGTTATTTGGTCTTCATTTTCCAATTGGTTGAAGGTACAGGTAGAATAAACTAAATATCCGCCTGGTTTTACCGATTGAATCACGTGACCCAACAACTCGGTTTGCCGAGCCGCACAAAGCACAGGGGAATCGGGCTTCCATTCGGTGCGCGCATTTTTATCCTTACGAAACATCCCTTCTCCAGAACAAGGGGCATCTACTAACACCACATCGAAACAATCCATTAGCTCGGTAAAAGCTTCCGGTGAATCATTAGAAACCAGCACATTATCCACGCCCCATTTGCCCAAATTCTCCGCAAGAATATTGCTTCGGTGTCGATTAATCTCATTCGCAAGTATCGCTGAATTTAAGGGTAGGGCATCCAACATGGCACTTGTTTTTCCTCCAGGGGCTGCACAAAGATCCAATACGTGCGCACCTTCTGGCAATTTAAGTTGTTTTATTAAATCGGAAAGTACCATGGAGGCTGCTTCTTGTGCATAGTAAACACCTGCATGATAGCTTGGGTCTAAGGTAAAGGAAGGCCGCTCTTCTAAATAGTATCCCATTGCACACCACGAAACTGGACGCATTGTAGAAATATCTTTAGCCGATGCTTTTCTTGGGTTTATACGAATCGAAATCGGAGAAGGCTGGTCTAAGGCATCAATTAATTGTTCGCCAAACGGAGAATTCAATCGAATGGAATCAATAAATGCTTCGGGAAGCGGGGTGCTTAACATGCAACAAAGGTAACTTTTAAATAGGAGGGGAGTGAGGGGTTCGGTGTAAATGCGCGATTCAAACTTACCACTGGAATGCCAATCAGCTGATCGTCAACATACAGTACGGGCCAGTCAAGGCGTTGAAAAGCCGGGATTCCATTGTCTTTCAATATAGCATTTACAGTTTTTGTGCTTTTCAATCCCACTGGAACATAGGATTCCTCTAATTTTCCTCGCAGCAACTTGAGTTCACCCTTAACCTGATTCGGGTCTAAATAAAACGTTAAGGTGGTAAACTGTGCGGGTAATGATCCTACGGGTTCAATAGAAAAAGAAAAATCAACACAGGGCTCATGACTAATTAGGTATATCTTGTCGTTGAACTTTACTAGTTCCTGATAACCTAAAGCGTTGTGTTCTAAAATAACGCGCTTGTTATTCTCCGCTTCAGAAAGCTGGATGATAGATTGAATAAAACGAGGCTCGATTTGGAGCAATTTAAATGCCTCAATGAGTAAAGCCGCATCTTCTGTTAACTCCTTAATCGGAATAAATCGTTGCGTTGTCCATTGCCTAGCACGTACTTTTGCGTTTTCAAAAATCTCAAGGTAGCTCTGATAACATGCGTTTTGCACGATGAGCACCTGCTCTTTGATGGATGGATTGAGCTTCTCCAGTGTTGGTATCATATCCAAACGGATTGCATTGCGTAGGTATTTGGAATCCGCATTGCTTTTATCTTCCCTCCAACTGATCCCATGGTCCTGCGCAAAATCGATGATTTCCGCCTTCGAAATATGCAAGAAAGGACGTAAAATACCTCCACGTAGTTCATGCATTCCGGCCAATCCTGCCAAGCCACTGTTTCTGAATAAATGCAAGAAAAAGGTCTCAATTTGATCGTCTTGATGGTGGGCGGTTACGATTAAAACATCCTTTGAACCGCCAACTAATTCCTTGAAAAATTGGTAGCGAATGGTACGGGCCTCTTGTTGTAAATTCCCGCCTTCAAGTGTTAAGCGTTCGCCCAAATCAAGCGTTCGTTCATGAAATGAAATCTTGTGTAGTAAACACAAATCTCGAATCATACGCGCATCGGCCTCGCTGTCCTCACCCCGTAATTGATAATTAACATGGGCCACGGAAAAAGGTAGCTGATACGCTAGAAAAGTATGGAACAAAACCATGGAATCAACGCCTGCGCTGCATGCGAGGATGTAATGAGAAGCTAGGTGTTTCGATATGATTTCTTGGGCTTTATTCATCTGACTTCAACCGAATCAATCGGCCGATCTTTAAAAGACATTCCTCATACTCTTGTTGAGCGTCTGCACCAATGGTAATTGCACTTCCAACCCCACAACTCAAATAGTTTTCAGTAGGGTAATAGGCTAAAGAACGAATTACCACATTAAAGTCAAAATCTCCGCCCGGTTTAAAGTAACCAAGACTTCCAGAATAAATTTCGCGGTTGGAATCCTCAAATTCATCCATATATCTAACAGCATTTCTCTTTGGGGCGCCCGTCATAGAACCCATCGGGAAACTTGCCTTTACAATTTCGGAAAACTCCATGGATGGTTTAAGTTTACACGAAACGGTAGAGATCATTTGATGGACAGTTTTAAACGAATACAACCCGAACAGCTCATCCACATGCACGCTGCCGGGTTCTGCGATTTTTGAAAGGTCATTGCGCACCAAATCAACAATCATGACATTTTCAGCGCGTTCTTTCTTCGAATGGATTAAGCTTTGTTTTGCTGCTTCATCAGCCAAGAAATTATTCATTCTGGGAGAAGTGCCTTTAATCGGTTGCGACTTTAAAATATCTCCAACCTTTTGAATGTATCGCTCCGGACTTCCGCATGCAAGCCACAGATTATCTGCAATAAATAACCCGGAAAACGGGGCCTCTGTTCGCTGATTTACTAAGTTATAAAGTCCGTGAGGAGCCGAAAGTGTAAGGTTATCTAAGAAATACTCTTGACAATAATTTGTTTCATAAAGATCTCCACGTTGAATAAGTTGTTTGATTTCATTAACATGTTGAAGGTATTTTTCTTTTGGAGTTCGAGCACTAAAAGGCGCTAAATCAGGCGCTTCGCTATGTGTTAAGGTTTCGAAAAAATCTTGTACCAGGGTTATATCCTTCCCTTGAACTAAGGTGATTTCATCCTGATTAATTTTAGCAACAACCGATGGAACCCAGAAATAGGCGAGGGGAAGCTTTAGATTTTTCTTGCTTGATAAGTTATCTACATGCTGTTTAAGTTCGTAGGAAAGGTATCCAAAAACGTAGGAGTTTTTATGCTCCAATAGAAAGGCATCCAAGTCAGGGAGTTGTGTTGGACAAGTTAGGGTAAAGGCTGGTCCGGCGCCGATCCCAAGAATCGCTGTTCCGTCGTTAGAATTTAAATAGCACGTTGGAATGTGATTACTCATTGGTTAAAAAGGCTGTAACTTATTGAGGGGGACAGAAATCTTCATGTTATTTACGAGTAGGTGAGCCTTTGACTTTTCAATGGTTTCAATGATACCTAATTGTTTTGTTCCCGCTATGCGCACCTTATCGCCAACATTAAAGACTACTGGTACAGGAATTTGCTCAGGTTTTTTCTTTATGGGACTTGGTTTTTTCACCGTTGGTTTAACGGTTGACTTTAAAAAGAAGGCTCGAATTTCTTCCATTAATGCCTCATTTTCTTTTCGTTTGCGCGGACTTGGATTAAAGCGATTGAGGTATTTATCCATGCGTTGGCCGAGTTGAATCCATTTTGCTTGCTCATCCGCTTGGTTACCTAACACTTTCGTTTTGCGCGTGTAGAAATCTGCTTGTTCACGAACCTTTTGCAGTTCTTCAATCATTCCTTCCTGCGCATTTTTGTGCTCTTGAATCATTTTTTGGAGGTAGCGTTTTTCTTGTTGCAGGGTGGATAACAACTCATTGAAGCGTTTGGTTTCCTCCGAAAGTCGCTTTTTGGCCGCTTTTAGTATGTCAGCGGGGATTCCATTGATGCTGGCCACTTCAAAGGTAAAGGAGCTGCCAGGCACCCCTAATTCTAATTGGTATAAGGGTTTCAAGGATTTTATATCGAATTTCATGGAACCATTTACCGCATGAGCTAATTCACTGGCTTTAAACTTAATCGCTGCATAATGCGTGGTAATGATAGCAAAACAACCCTTCTCGTAAAGGCGCTCAAAGAAAATCTCTGCTAATGCACCCCCTAATTCAGGGTCAGAACCTGTTCCAAACTCGTCTAAAAGAAGGAAGGTATTCGGATTACTTCGTTCCAAAAAGAACTTCATGCGTTGCAAACGGTAGGAGTATGTACTTAGTTCATTTTCAATGGATTGATTGTCGCCAATGTCTGAATAAAGTTGCTGAAAAAAGCAAGCCCTAGAATCCGGGTGCACAGGGATGAGTAAGCCCGCTTGTAACATGCATTGTAACAAGCCAAAGGTTTTCATGGTAAGGCTTTTTCCACCTGCATTTGGACCAGAAATCACGAGCATGCGGTGTGTTTCATCCAAAGAAAACTCTTGAGGTATCGTTCGCTTGCCTTGATTTCGGTTGTTTTCTCTTAAAATCGGATGATATGCGAGGGTCCAATGCAATGTTTTCTCCTTTGAAAGTGCGGGTAGGGTAGCTTCCATGTGAAAAGCCAAACGAGCTTTAGCGTTAATTACATCAAAACTAACCAACGCCGTTTGATACGCTTGAATCAAGGGTAAATGAATCCTGAATTGGGCCGTAAGTGCTTTTAAAATGCGATAAATCTCTTTTTTTTCATCGTCGAAAAGGCACGCTAATTCATGATTGAGCTCCTGATTTACTTTCGGTTCAATATAGGTTAAACTTCCCGTTTTACTCGCGCCTAAAATTGTTCCAGGGACCCTGCGTTTAAAACCTGATTGTACAGTTAGCACCCTTCGGTTATCAATGAAGGACTCAAACGTTTCTCCGAGCAATCCATCTTTAACAAGTTTACGCATTTCTCGCTCGAAATTTCGATTGATTTTTTGACGTATTATCTTGATTTCGTGTCGAATTCGTGCCAATTCAGGCGTAGCATCATCCTTGATGTTTCGTGTCTGTTTTACATCAATAATCTGAGTAATGCGCTCGACCAATTCATCTGTAAGGTAACAGTCTTGGAAGACCTGCGCCAAGGAGGGAAACGAAGTGGAATGCTCAAAGAATTTAAGATAAGCATTCACTAAGTTGCTCGCATCATGGATTCGAATGAAACCTTCCAAGCTTAGCACAGCATCCTC
>JAIXRD010000297.1 GCA_027485365.1 Cryomorphaceae bacterium
GTCCATTTCGGATAATTTATAATGAAGTCGAATAGCAGACGAACGCCATAGCCTGTCCCTCCTTTCGGACGGTAGTGTTTTGGGGCCTCAAGCCATGTAGGTCCCGCAACATCTAAATGAATATATGGGGCCTTAACAAAGGTTTCAAGGAACTTTCCAGCAGTAATCATTCCCGCATCTGGGCCGCCAATATTCTTTAAATCTGCGATTTCCGATTTCATTGGCTCTAAATAATCGTCCCAAAAAGGAAACGTAACAACACGCTCATGCGTTTCAAATCCAGAGGTTTGAAGTTGTTCTAGTGCCGAAGGATCAGCGTTGCCCATGGCAATGGATGCGCTGGTACCAATAGCTCTTAAGGCGGCACCCGTAAGTGTTGCAGCGCTTAACACCAGCTCCGGATTAAATTTATCCGCATATGACAGGGCATCAGCAAGAATCATTCGACCTTCTGCGTCGGTGTTTAACACTTCCACGGTAGCGCCATTAAACATTTTAATTATATCTCCAGGTGCATAAGCCTCTCCCCCCGGTCGGTTGTCAGTTGCCGGAATAAGGCCGATAACTTCAACAGGAACTGACAATTCAGAAAGCATATAAATCGCACCAGCTACCATTGCTGCACCCGCCATATCGCTTTTCATAGAATCCATGCTACCCGGAGTCGGCTTAAGGCTCAAGCCTCCTGTGTCGTAAACCACGCCCTTTCCAACCAAAACAATTGGCTTCTTATTCGTTCGTTTCGACGGCTTATAGTGGATTACTGTAAAGGTTGGTGGGGTAACAGACCCTTTATTAACGGCTAAAAGTCCACCCATCTTCATTGCCTTAATTTTTGTATGATTGAGTATATCAACGGAACAATGTTTCGCTTCACATAAGGCCTTAATCTCCTTGGCAAAATCAACTGCATTTAAATGAGAAACGGGTAGGTTTACCATGTCGCGAACCCAAGAAACGGCTGTGTTTGTTGTCGTTAACTGAGCAATGGCGGATTTTGATACCGTTTTCGGCACCTGAATTGTCGTTAGTTTTGGGGTCTTTTTCTTTGATAAGAATCGGTCAAACCGATAATCCGCCAATAGAATTCCTTCAATAAGGGCAAATAAATCCTCCTTAATATCCATAATCAAGGTGGTGGTTTCGTGTTGAACCAATCGATAGATTTCGGAACCAGTGATTCGTTGTTTTTCTAGTGATTCTTTAAACAGCTTCGGGGAAACAAAAATATCCCACTGAACTCCCTTGTTGTAGTCCCAAAGGACATTTTCTTTAAAGCTATCTTCAGTTCCTATGCTAATACGAACGCCGTCTTTAGCCGTTGAGGTGTATTTAAGTTCTATCATGGTGCAAAATTAACATTAAAATAAAGGTGCCAATTGATTTTCTATATGTGTTAATATGCGCGGAACTAAAATTGGTGTTGGAAGATCGTGTATCTCATCTGGGGTTAACCAATTTCCATGCGTGATGGGTGGTTTATTTTCAGATATAAGAACCGCGTAATTCAAGCGCTGGTGACTCAAAACGTGTAATGAGGGCTCCATCAACACCTTGTTTTCACGTGCTAATTCAGAAAGAAACGCCTCTTCGGAGGGGAGTTCGTCAAATGGAAACAAATGGAGATTTTCCCAAATAGAACCTTTTTGCTGCTGTACCATCAGGATTTTACCTTGATTTATTATTATTTTAAAAATCAAAAACCGATTCACTGCCTTTTTTTTCGGCTTCTTAACGGGCCGAAGATGTTGGGAATTGTTTGCTCTTGCTATACAAACCTCCATTACAGGGCACTCGAGACAGTCGGGTGATTTTGGTGTACAAATCAAAGATCCCAAATCCATCAAGGCCTGGTTAAAATCACCCGGTCGGTTTTTAGAAAGTATTTCATTCGCAAACTCCTTAATCACTTTTGCGGTTTGAGCGGATTCTACCGGGCCAGGTAGATCTAAAAGCCTTGAAACAATACGAATAACATTCCCGTCGATTGCCGCTACAGGCTCGTTAAAGCTTATAGAACTTATTGCCGCCGCCGTGTAGCCTCCTATTCCGGCTAGTTTAATTAGCTCCGTATGATTCGTCGGAAAGACCCCTCCGTGCATTTCCATGATTTGCCGAGCGGCCTTGTGCAAGTTTCTTGCTCTAGAATAATAGCCCAGTCCTTTCCAAGCTAGAAGCACATCTTTTTCATCAGCAGCCGCTAAATCTTCTATGCTTGGAAAAACGGAAATTAATCGATAGAAAAATGGGGCGCCCTGCTCCACACGAGTTTGTTGCAAAACGACTTCGCTAATCCAAATAAAATAAGGGTTTTTTGAGGTTCTCCAGGGTAATTCGCGTTTATTTTGGTCGTACCACGACAAGATTGCACGTTGAATATTAGCCATTTACGTTTTTTTTGATATATTTTTTAGTAAAAACCAACGATTTAGTGGATTTCTGCGCTATTTTTGTTCCGCGAAATTACAAATTGTCACACTTTATTAACAACAATCAAAAATGACTAAAGCAGATCTTATTGCGAAAATTTCAGAGGAAACCGGATTGGAGCGCAACGAGGTGTCGCGTGCCGTTGAATCTATGATGGAGTTCATTAAATCGTCGCTAACAAATGGTCAAAACGTTTATTTGCGAGGGTTTGGGAGCTTTGTGGTACGGGAACGAAAGCAAAAAACAGGTCGTAACATCTCCAAAAACACTACGATTATAATTCCTGCTCACAACATTCCGTCATTCAAACCAGCAAAAGTATTTGTAGAGCAAGTAAAAAACAAAGTAAAGGTTAAATAGCCTTTTTTTGCAAATAATTTTTATTTGGTTTACCTTTGCACTCCCTTTATTGGGAGTTTTTGTTTTACATAGATTCTACAACACTTAAATATATTGAACCATGCCAAGCGGTAAAAAAAGAAAAAGACATAAGATGGCTACGCACAAGCGTAAAAAACGATTGAGAAAAAATCGTCACAAGAAGAAAAAATAATTTCTTTAGTTAGTCTTATTTGGCTGATCTAACAGTCAAAAAATACTCCCTTGAGTTTAGAACTTATTGTAGATGTTCGGCCGAATGGTGTTTGGTTGGCATTGTTGCGTGAAGGGAAGCTGATTGAGCTTCATGAAGAACGGGGAAATTCAGATTTCGCTGTTGGTGATATTTATTTGGGCAAAATTCGCCGATTATCCCCCAGCCTTAACGCGGCTTTTGTAGACGTGGGCTATGACCGTGATGCCTTTTTGCATTATTTAGATCTTGGCTCAAATTTTAATTCATTAAATAAATACACAAAAGAAGTAATGCGCGGAAAACAAAGTGTTCCGTCGCTACAATATTTCAAGCCTGAAGCCGAGCTTCAGAAAGATGGTAAAATTGATGGGTTACTTTCATCCAGTCAGTTTGTGTTGGTTCAAGTAGCAAAAGAACCGATTTCATCTAAAGGTCCTCGTCTTTCCTCAGAAATAACATTAGCTGGTAGATATATCGTATTAGCGCCGTTTTCATCTAAGATTTCAGTTTCGCAAAAAATACGCTCAAACGAAGAGAAAAAGCGTTTAAAAGAAGTCATGGAAGGGTTGTTGCCTAAAAATTTTGGTGCAATTATTCGTACGGTTGCTGAAAACAAAACGGCAGAAGACATCCAACAAGATTTGGCACAATTGCTTGAAAAGTGGGATTCGATATATAAAAACCTGAAAGGTAGTAATTCTCCAAAACGGATTCTTGGTGAAATAAATACCACCTCATCTATTTTACGTGATTTATTAAATGCTGATTTTAGTAATGTTCATGTGAATTCTTCTGAGTTGTATGAAGAAATCTCTACCTATGTTCAACAAATTGCACCGGGGAAGAATAGCATTGTAAAACTATATGATGGGCGAATTCCTATTTTCGAACGGTACGGAATTAATAAGCAAATCAAGGTTCTATTTGGGAAAAAAGTCCCTATGCCCAGCGGGGGTTATCTAATCATTGAGCACACGGAAGCAATGCATGTTATCGATGTGAATAGTGGAAACCGTAAGGGATCAGACGGTCAAGAGTCAAATGCCTTGGCTACCAATGTTGAAGCCGCAGAAGAAATTGCTCGCATTCTCCAGTTGAGAGATATGGGAGGAATCATCTGTATTGACTTTATCGACATGCACGACCGAGAAAATAATCGGATTTTATACGATAAAATCAAGTTGTTCATGAAGAATGACCGTGCAAAGCACAACATCATTCCTCCTTCTAAATTTGGCGTTGTTGAGATTACAAGACAACGAGTTCGTGAAGTAACCGAAATTGAAACCAATGAGTCTTGTCCGACATGTAACGGGACTGGAGAAATCCAAGCGAGTATTCTCTATGCAGAAGAAATCGAAAACAACCTCGGCTATATGATTCAAGACCGCGGGATTAAAGGCGTATCGTTGCAAGTGCATCCATACCTTGAAGGGTATTTTAAAAAGGGTGGTTTATTTAGGTCCATGCAATGGAAGTGGTATTTTAAGTTTAAAACCTGGATTCCAATCACTCCGAATACAGCGTTTCACATCTTGGAATACAAGTTTGTAGACAAGCAACAAGAAATTATTGAGCAGTAATGGCACTCGATGGGGAAACACATCGATTAATTATTGAAATGGAGCGTTTTTGCGCATATCAAGAACGAAGTCCGTTTGAAATAAAACTTAAATTAAGGAGAAAGGGAGCGACAGAAATACAGGTTGAAACCATAATCCAACACCTTGTTGCAAAAAACTTTCTTAATGAATCCCGATTTGTAGATGCTTATGTTCAAGGAAAAAGCAGCATTAAACGTTGGGGCGCTCAACGCATTAAATCCGGTTTAATAGCCCACCACATTTCCGAATCCATCATTGATCAAGCACTCTCTACCTTATCTAAATCAGATCATGCAGCACACCTGTTGATTTGGCTTCAGAAAAAACAAAATAGCTTAAAAGACGAGGCTGAAGGACCAAAGAAAAAAGCTAAGATTGTTCGCTTTTTGCTATCAAAAGGGTTTTCGCTAGAAGAAATACTCAAGGCTATTTAGCACTTTTTAATATAGAGTACGTCTTCCTCCTTAAATACCTTTAAGAGTTGATTCTTTGTCAGGGTTTTAAGGCTTACATCCCATTGTTTATTGCTGCAATCAATCGTTGCGCGGAGAGCTGCTAAGGGCGCGGGCTCGTCTGAACATGCATTCAAAATCTGATGGTCTAACTCCGTCAATGATACATTCTTCTCTGGACGCATTTGAGGGAAAAACAACACTTCTTGAATCGATTGATTATCGGTTAATAACATCACTAAACGGTCCATTCCTATTCCTATTCCTGAAGTTGGTGGCATCCCATATTCTAAGGCTCGTAGAAAATCTTGATCAATAAACATCGCTTCATCATCCCCTCGTTCAGAAAGCGCTAATTGTGCCTCGAATCGCGCTCGTTGATCAATTGGGTCATTGAGCTCAGAATAGGCATTTGCCACCTCTTTTCCATTGATCATTAATTCAAAACGCTCGGTTAACTCGGGGTTCGTACGGTGACGTTTACACAAAGGAGACATTTCAATGGGATATTCCGTAATAAAGGTCGGATTAATGTATTTTGGCTCACATTTCTCTCCAAAAATCTCGTCAATTAATTTTCCACTTCCCATTTCTGGCGCAGTTTCAATATTCAATTGTGCACAAATATCACGTAGCTGATCTTCCGTTTTATCTGCGATATCAAAGCCCGTGTTTTCAAGAATTGCGTCGCGCATGCTTATTCGTTTGAATGGGGCTTTAAGTGAAATCTGTTGGTCTCCCATTTGAATTTCTGTGGTTCCACAAACGGCTAATGCAATTTCTTCAATGAGCGATTCGGTAAAGTTCATCATCCACTCATAGTCCTTGTATGCCACATACAATTCCATGACGGTAAATTCTGGGTTATGGGTTCGATCCATGCCTTCATTGCGGAAGTCTTTTGCGAATTCAAACACCCCATCAAATCCACCGACAATTAATCGTTTCAAATACAGTTCATTTGCAATACGCAAATACAGTGGCATGTCTAAGGCGTTGTGATGCGTAATAAAGGGTCTTGCGGTTGCTCCGCCGGGAATTGGCTGTAAAATCGGGGTTTCTACCTCTAAGAAGCCAAAGCGGTCAAATGCCTTTCGCATTACTGAAAATACCTGAGATCGCTTGATAAAGGTGTCTTTCACACTTGGATTAACTACTAAATCGACATAACGTTGTCGGTATCTCAATTCAGCGTCCGTAAATCCGTCGTGCGTATTTCCATCTGCATCAACTTTCGGCAGTGGAAGCGGTTTTAACGACTTGCTTAATACGGTTATCGAATTGACATTGATAGAAATTTCTCCCACTTGGGTTTTGAATACTGTTCCCTCTATCCCGATAAAATCTCCTAAATCAAGTAGTTTTTTGAACACTTCGTTATAAAAGGTTTTATCCTCGCCGGGACAAAGTTCATCGCGATTAATATACAACTGAATACGTCCTGAACTATCCTGCAATTCTGCGAAAGAAGCCTTACCCATGATGCGTTGACTCATCATACGTCCCGCCATTTTTACCGGATTATTTTCTACATACGCGTTCTTTACCGATTCCGCCAAATGCGATACTGGAAATGTTGCTGCGGGATACGGTTCAATTCCAAGTTCTCTTAATTTAGCTAAAGAGGATCGACGTTGTAATTCTTGTTCAGATAATTCTTGACTCATTCAATATTGGTTTATCGGTGCAAAGATAAGGGATGTTTGGGCTCTCATAAATTAAAAAGGAGCATTCCAATACTAAAATATATAAACAACCCAATAATATCATTCAATGTAGTAACAAATGGACCAATCGCGAGCGCTGGATCAATGCGATATCGATGAAGCAACATCGGAAACAGCGTACCAAAGGTTGCTGCAAATACAATCACGGTTAACAAGGATAAACTAACCACGGTTGCTAACTGAATTCCTGAAAAAACCGAGGCGATTCCGAATATGAGTCCAGATAAAATAATACCATTCATTAATCCTACTCCGGCTTCTCTAACCAACCTTGGAAAAATTCGTTTTAAGCCGTGATCACCTTTTGCAATAGATTGCACCACAATTGCGGAAGATTGGACTCCAACATTTCCACCCATGGCGGTAATTAAGGGAATAAAAAAGGCTAACGCGGGTATTTTTGAAAGTCCCCCTTCAAAACTTGAAATCACCTTCGCTCCTATCGTACCGCCAATCATCGCAATAATCAACCATGGGAGCCTTGAAAACCCAGACCGCCAAAAGGAAGAGTTTGCATCTGTCCGATCACTGATACCGGTAGCCATTTTGAAGTCCTTATCCGCTTCTTCACGAATAAAATCCACCACGTCATCCAAGGTGATTCTACCCACAAGTTTGTTTTGATAATCTACAACGGGGATAGAAACCAAGTCATATTTCTCCATAATACGAGCCACTTCTTCGGCCGTATCGCTTGTTTTAACCTTGATGATGTTTTTAGATTGATAGAGTTCTTCTATTGTTGTGCGGGTATCGGCAAACAATAATCTTTTCAAGGAGAGCACCCCCACCAGCTGATCAGATTCATTCACAACAAAGATATTGTATACCTTTTCAACGTCTTCCGCCTGCTTCCTTAATTCAATTAACGCGCGACGAACCGTCCATTCTACATGCGCTTGAAAAAACTCTTTTTGCATTAGCCCTCCGGCGGTGTCTTCATCGTAATTCAATAAATCAACGATGTCTTCCGCTGCATCATCATCCTCCATTTGGGAGATGACCTCATGGATTTGATCTTTGGGTAGTTCTGCTAAGATGTCGGCCGCATCATCTGAATCCAAATTCTCAAGCTGATCCGCAATTTCTTTTGATGATAACGAAGCGATGAATCGATCCCGCACCTCCTCGTCTAATTCCATTAATATATCCGCCTGAAGGTCTTCATCTTCGGCTAGATAATAAATGTACTTGGCTTCCTCGTTTGAAAGTTTATCCAAAATTTCCGCAATATCTGCATAGTGCAGATGAAGGACCTGATCAATAAGCCACACCGAATCGTCGTTGGCAACACGAGATCGTATTTCCTGTAAAAACTCTTTAGTTAGTTCGTGACTCATTAATAAGTGGTATTATCCTTCCTTACGAATTATATAATAAAAAGTTCTCCCCGGGATTGAAAAGAAAGCGTTGGAATGATTATTTGCCCTTCTTTTTGTTTTTCTTGACGCTTTTTAGTCGGGAAAGCAAGCTGGTATTTGATTTGGCCGCATCATATTTTTCGGAGACTTTAGACCAATCCACAAGGTCCCAAACCGCGGTTAAATAATCGGCGCGACGATTTTGGTAATTCAAATAATAGGCGTGTTCCCACACGTCGATTCCTAACACTGGGATTCCGCGATCTTCACATAGCCCCATTAACGCATTATCTTGATTTGGGGTTGAAATGACCTTCAAAGAACCCGATGGTGTAACCATGAGCCAAGCCCATCCCGAGCCAAAACGACTCATTGCCGCACTAAACATCTGCTTCTTGAGGGAGTCCATGTTTCCAAAATCTATAACAATTGCTTGATTTAACGAGGATCCACAGGCGCCTTGTCTTGATTTTGGAGCCAAAATTTCCCAGAACAAACTATGGTTGTAATGCCCTCCCGCATTATTCCTAACCGCATCGGACACAACCGGAGTAATGAATAATAAAATTTCTTCCAATGACCTGCCTTCCAACATCGTTCCTTTTATGGCTTTGTTCAGGTTGTTCACATAGGCCTGGTGATGTTTTGTTAGGTGGATTTCCATCGTTTGCGCATCAATATTTGGTGCATAATCACTGTATGCGTAGGGCAATTTAGGCAGCACAAACGGTTGAGCGAAAGACGACAAGGTCAGCAAGAGAACAAAAAGGAATAATTGATTGCGCATTTTTATTTGTAAAGTTACAAAACATCTCGTAGTGCTTCAGGTTATTTCTTCCTGATTTTTGCGCATTTCTTCGTAATTTTGAGCCTTATTAAATCAACCACAACCATGGGGTTTCGGGAATATAAAGGGCTAAATCTGCCAAACATCACAGAAGAATTACTCGCTTATTGGGAGGCAAACGATATTTTCAAAAAATCTATTGATCAGAAAGGTTCAGAAGGAAACTTTGTGTTCTATGAAGGCCCTCCCTCCGCTAATGGGGTGCCGGGAATTCACCATGTCATGGGCCGTGCGATAAAAGACACTTTTTGTCGATATAAAACGCTGAAAGGCTATAAAGTAAACCGGAAAGCCGGTTGGGACACCCATGGCTTGCCCGTTGAACTTGGCGTGGAAAAAGAACTTGGAATCACCAAAGAAGACATCGGAACCAAAATCACGATTGATGAATATAATGCCGCATGTAAAAAAGCGGTAATGAAATACACCGACATTTGGAATAAGCTCACCAAAGACATGGGCTATTGGGTGGATATGAGTGATCCCTATGTGACCTACGACAGTAAATATATGGAGTCTGTTTGGTGGTTGCTCGGACAGCTCTA
>JAIXRD010000026.1 GCA_027485365.1 Cryomorphaceae bacterium
AATCACATAGTCGAAACGGAAATTTATTTTTCCGTATTGACTGCTTGCAATGTGAATACAAGTTGCACCAATAACATTTACAGATTTTACAAACGCAGTTTGTAAATCAATTTCGGTGCTTCCGTCATTAAGCATTGATTTTTTCCTTGCACCATCATCAGTGTCAGCGTTTGCAAGAAATGCAAACCAGTCTTTTTGAATTTTCTTTAACTGCTGAAACTCCTTACCTAACTTGTCATTAAATATTTCTTCAACATCCTTGATATTATTAGCCTTTTCAAAAAGTTCTTTCAAATATTGGTTCTGCATACGCAACAGATTAGTAAAACTGCCGAAGGCAGTTTTACTATCTACATTTATGTTTGCGTAGAAGTTGTAAAACGTAACTAATGCCTTGTCTTTTACTTTAGTTTGAAAGTGCTGATTAAAAAAGTCATTTGATTTTTCCTGAGTTTCTTTTACCCAATGTTTCAGCTTACTTTGAAATGAATGCTCTTTTATTTCAGTGCTTATTTTGTCCTCGTCTGTTGCCAAACGCATAAACAAAATATCTTCGGGTAGTCTTTCTAAAACATTGTCAACCGCTAAATTTGATTGTGATGTAACCAAAATTTTAGCATTACTGTTTTGCTTTATGATTTGCTGAATAAGTTCAACTATTACGGTTGTCTTTCCTGTTCCTGGTGGACCTTGAATTAAATAAACTGGTTTGTAATGTAATGCTTCAAGGACCGCTTCTCTTTGTGTATCGTCAGTTCTAAGGTGTTTGTTTATTACTTCTTCTTTAAAACTGTCATAGTCAATTGCAACTCTATTTTTTTCTGAAATTCTTTCAGGTGTTGCAAGTATTCCACACAACTCAGGATTAACAATGTCTTTGTTTTCAAACTTTTTACACGCCTCAACTTGTTTTTTAAATTGACTTGTTTCCATTCTTACATCTTGCAACAAGTCGCCTTTTCCGGGAATTTCGTCAACCGTAATTTTTGCATCTTTAATTACAAGTATGCAGTCGTTTGGATTGTAGTCTTGAATTTTTCCAATGATTTTATCATCAATTGAAAGGTCAATATCATTGCGTTTTAAGTCATTAAGTTTAGTCCAATTTCTAAACTCGTCTGTTAGTTTAAAACGAATATTTGCAGGGTTGCTTTTGCTTTCTTCTCTTTCGATGTAAGCCGCTTTAAAAGCGGTTTCTTCGATGTAATCCTTTTCTTTATCGGGAAGCGTTAGCCACTTTTTAATTAAGTCTTGTTTGGTGTGGTTAAGTTCTGCAATTGTGTTTAGTTCTTCCCACTTTTTAAAGAAGTAAGTGTAATTGTCAAAATACTTAATTGGGTTAAAGTCAAAACCGTATTCAGTTATAAAACCTTGTTGTATGGCTTTTATAAACGGTTGGTTTTTGATGCCTTGAACTGGAATGAAAATATAATCTTGTCGGTCTGAAAAAAATCTTCCGCTGTAATTCTTTGTTGAAAATTGCCCAGTAACTTGACCCTTGCCCTCTGAAAGATTGCGGTCAAGTAAGAAATAACAAGCGTTATTCATTTCAGCTAAAGTCGGCTGAAACTTTGCAATATCTTCTTGCTTTACTATTACTTTAATTGCTGGTTGTCCGCTTTGCTGGACTGAAATAGTAGAAATTTTAACCTTGTCAAGTTCCTCCAAAATTTCAGAATATTTAGAAAAACGGCTTGTCCGTTTTTCTGCAAGAGCTTTTGCAAAAATCTCTTGCAGAATTCTGTCTTGATTATTTTGAAGTAGTTCCTCAAAACATTTGAAAACAGAATAAATATCAGATTGAAAATTTGGTGTTGGCTTTTCAATTACTTCGGGTGCAAGAAAATTATTGTCCAAAAGGTTTTGCTGTTTGAACAGCTCAAAAAGACCAACAAAGCGAAGCGAAGCCTCGCTTTGTTTTGTCATTATGGTTTCTTTTGAAATTACAAAACCGTATCTGTTTTGCTTTTTAAGTAGGTCAAGTCCTGTAAGTAATGATTTAAGGGCTTTTATTGTCGGCTTGGAAAAGGTCTGTAAATTTTCGTTGTGCTGATAAACGATGTAGTGAACTTTGTTTGTTGTGTCGATGTCAACTTGAACTATTTTTTGTATGCCCTCAATGTCCTTGTTGATTTGCGGAATTATTTCGTTTTTAAGAAGTCTGTAAAGCAAAGTTTGATAGTCTTTGTTTTGCTTAATAGTCAAAACTTCAAAGGTCTGCCCATCATTACTCTCCGTCAACCAAAGTGTTAGGTTGTCGTTGAGTTGCTGTAACTCCTGAATAATATTTAGTTGTCCTATTGTTTCCAATTGTCAGTTTAATGTTAGCACTGTCGTTGTTTTAGAATATCCGATAACTCGTTTATACACGCAATAAACCTTCGCTTATACAACCAAACAAGGTGTATTGGCGCTATTTTATAGCGTATGTTCAAATATAATTATTTCCACCTAGGATTTTATGAATCGTATATTGCTATTCCCAATACTCAACAGATACACACCAATGGGTAAGTGCGCTATTTCTATCGTTCCATCGGAATTCAGATTACCAATAAGCCACGAACGTCCTTGCATGTCCAGTATTTCAAAGGATGCTGAGCCCCCACGCATTACATGCAATACAGATTCCGCCGGATTCGGATAAATCCCAAGGAGTTCTTGCTCAAGCATTCCTGCATAAAAATCTTCGGTTCCACAAGCCCCAGCAAAGATATCGTTTGCTTCATAGCGATCCGTTGCAGGAACCGTCGCAGCATTCATTGTACTTGGCAAGCCTATCTTCCCCCATTGGTAATCCTGCACAAATGCTGGTTTCGTCAGATAGTGATAGCTGATGTCCGTTAATGCAGATGTACCCGCAGGCGCCACCGTCCCTTTATTGTTGTTCCCATAGGTGAACTGATCATTTCCTTGTATACTGTAATTTACCGCACTGTATGGAAATCCCGTATTTGGTATCTCATTCCCAATCAGGTTCTGTGAAGGACTCGTATTGTCGGAAAAGAATATTCCGTACAAGGACGCTCGGTTTCTTAAGAAGGTATTGTAGGGACCATTCGCCCCATGG
>JAIXRD010000325.1 GCA_027485365.1 Cryomorphaceae bacterium
CTTTTCAATTTCAATATTCTTACGTGAGCCATCGTAGTCTTTGACTGTTTTGAATTTCTTAACAGTAAAAGTGCCGCCTTCCTTTTGCGCTTTAGCTAGTTGAATTTGTTCCCAAACTTTAGAACCTAGCTTATTGCGACGATGCAAGATGGGTGGAATTGCTGTTGGTTTTTTAGAATTGACTAATTTCAAACTATTAAGTGTGCTCATCTTTTTCTCCTATAAGTTAATGGGCACAGTTAATTTATTGTCGGCCTTTTTCAAAGAGCAACCTCTTTATGCCAAAGGCCACATGAACCTAATAATCACATTCATTTCTGCTCTTCTTTTATTAGGTTTCGCTAAATAACTTTATAAATTACTACTGAAACAAGAGCAGTGACACTCAGTCGTTATGTCACCCTAAAGCTGGACTTAGAGTCGCAGTCATGGAAATTCTGGGCAGTAGCAGAGACTTAGTATCACTATCCTTTACAGGACGCCATTAGAGTTGCTTACTAATTGATACAAGAATATTTCAGCACTAAGATTAAAAGATCACGAGCAAGCTCTGCCCACACAGCATTCTTGCGAACGGTACAAAGGTAGCCACTTATTGCTTTTGTACATGTTGCGTTTTACGGCCGCACATAAAAGGAGACAGCGAAACCGCCCTTACCCAATCGGGTTGTGCCCTAAGTGGTGTAGTAAAGAACTCAGAGAAAGTCCTTTCCCTTATTTCTTCTCTATAACTGAGCCTGTTGCTTAAGGCTCAGTGTAGGTTGAATCTAGAGAAAGCCAATACAAACAATTTAAGAAGAAAGAAATGTGTGAGCGCAAGCGAAACACGGGCGAATGTAGTTCGCCTATAAATCTTTCTAGAATTTCACCTATTTGTGATAACTTATTACACAAGGAGATAGTTATGAAACTAAATGGTTGAGCTAAACCCGATCCCGTAGACACGAACTTAAGCATACTTCATTGATTCAAATTGCATAGGGCTAACATAGCCAATCGTCGAGTGTCGACGCTTAGGATTGTAAAAGCACTCAATGTAATCAAAGACATCTGCTTTTGCTGCTTGACGGGTTTTATAAAGCCCCCGTCGACTAACTCGCTCAATCTTTAGGGTTGAAAAGAAGCTCTCGATTGCCGAGTTATCCCAAACCTCGCCAGCCCGACTCATGCTGCAGGTGATGCCCTGCTCGGTGAGTAGTCGCTGGAACTGATCGCTCGTGTACTGACTGCCTTGATCGGAGTGATGCAGTAGTGACTCTGGCTTACCGCGCCGCCAAATAGCCATCATCAGCGCATCAATCACCAGCTGACTGGTCATCGTGCTTTGCATCGACCAGCCAACCACCCTACGGGAGTAAAGGTCCAGCACTACTGCAACATAGAGCCAGCCTTCGGCTGTCCAGATATAGGTAAAGTCTGCTACCCACTTTTTATTTGGCGCATCCGCTACAAACTGGCGATCCAATAGATTACTGCCGATAGCGCTCGGCAGACGCTCACCGCGGTCAACTGGCTTGGCACGCCTGCGAGGACGGGCTCGCAAGGCTTGCATCCTCATCAGCCGCTCAATCTTATGCAGACCACAGCGCTGACCTAGCTCAAGCACATCTCTTAAGATTCGGCGTGCACCATAGGTGCGGTCACTGGCAATAAAGCTCTGGTACACCTGTGGACCAATCACTTCATCTAGCCGGTCTCGTTTGCTCTTGGGCCGTATCAGCCAAGCATAAAAGCCACTTCGTGAGACACCGAGCGCCTCACACATCAATTGAACTGGCCAAACCCCTCGGTGCTTTGCGACGAAGCCGAACTTCACATCGACTCCTTGGCAAAGAAGGCTGCGGTGAGTTCAACCGGTCAATGCAACACTATCTATGTAACTATTATAGGGGGTGGGGTATGGCAAGGACGGGAAGACCAGGTTTATCTGATCAACAAAAGTTAGAGTTGTGGCAGCGCTGGAAGGCTGGCGAGGGCCTCAGCGAGATTGGTTTGGCTTTAGGCAAACACGCAGGATCTATTCATGGTGTGGTTTCGTTAAAAGGTGGTATTGCTCCAGACGCTAGAACGCGCTCATCGCGACAGCTCTCCCTGCTTGAGCGAGAGCATATTTCGCGTAGCCTAGCCTCAAATAAGAGCATCAGAACCATTGCGGGTGACTTGTTACGCTCACCTTCCACTATTAGTCGCGAAGTAAAGCGCAACGGAGGCCCTGTTTGCTATCGGGCCATGATCGCAGACAATATGGCATGGACAAGAGCAGAGCGCCCAAAGAATTGTATATTGGCGCAGCGTCCAGAGCTGAAGCAGACGGTGGCAAGTAAACTGGCCCTTAACTGGTCGCCTGAGCAAATCTCTGGCTGGCTAAAACGCGAATATTCAGGTGATTTGAGTATGCAAATATCGCATGAAGCGATTTATCAAAGTTTATTCATACAAGCTAGGGGCGTCCTTAAAAAGGAACTGGTTGCACACCTACGCTCACGGCGCATGATGCGTCACTCGAAGCTATCTACAACTAAGGGTAAGCCAAGGGGCCGGATTATTGATGCCATTTCGATTCGGGAGCGTCCTGCAGATGTGGAGGACCGAGCTGTTCCTGGCCACTGGGAGGGCGACTTGATTTCAGGCTCACGCAATAGCCATATTGCAACCTTAGTAGAGCGCCATTCCCGTTTTACCATCTTAGCTAAGGTTACAGGCAAGGATACCAATAGCGTTACTCAGGCTCTTATTCGTGAGATAAAAAAGATTCCAGAACGCTTTAGAAAAACATTAACGTGGGATAGAGGAACAGAAATGGCGCAGCATAAAAACTTCACCATCGCTACTAATGTGCAAGTGTATTTTTGCGATCCACAAAGTCCATGGCAACGAGGAACCAATGAAAATACCAATCGCTTACTAAGGCAATATTTTCCAAAAGGAAGTAATTTAAGGGGTTTTGCACAAACAGACTTAGATTTAATCGCCATGCAACTAAATCAACGCCCAAGAAAAACGTTGGGATTTAATACGCCTATTGATACACTAATGAGGCATGTTGCATTGACCGGTTGAACTCACCGCGGCTTTTTTTAAGATGTCACGCTCCATCTTGAGCTGTGCCACTTCCCGGCGTAACCGGGTTACTTCAGCATCGTCGGGTTTTTGTAGTCCATGACCAGGAAACGCTTGCTGCTCGCCTTGCCTGAACTCCCTAATCCACCTGCTGATCAGATTTTGATTGACACCTAAATCCCGAGCGACTTGAGCAATCGATACACCCCTGCC
>JAIXRD010000220.1 GCA_027485365.1 Cryomorphaceae bacterium
GCGAGGTGTTCGATTACGTAACGGTATATTTAACGAATGTGTTTAAGATTCCTAATACGTTTTCCCCGAATAATGATGGGACGAATGATACCTGGATTATTCCAGGAATCGAGAATTATCCGTTAAATCGTATGATTATTATGAATCGCTTTGGGGATGTTCTGTATGAATCTACGTCATATAATGTTGTTAATGCCTGGTCCGGTGTGAGAAATGGGAATGTGTTGCCGGATGGCGTGTATTATTTTCTTTTGGATTTAGGAAATGGAACCCTGAAAAAAGGTACAATAAGTATTATCCGATGAGGTTTCAATTGCTCGCAGGATTCATATCAGTCTTTATATACGCTTGGGGACAACAGGCACCAAATCGGGTATGGTATGGAATGAATTGGGCGAGTATTAATCCATCGCATCATGGCTTAAGTGAATATGTAGAAGGTGCGATGGGAATTAAGCAGCAATGGGTTGGTTTTGATGGAGCGCCCAAAACAATAAATGCAACACTTTCTTTCCCTTTTAACGATCGCAAAAGCGATGGCGCTATGTTTGGTTCGGGTGCAAATATCTTGGTAGAGCGCAACGGAGCCTTTACGTTTTCAACGGCTACAATAGAAGGCGCAGTTAATATTAAAACGAACAAGGAAAATCGATTGAGCCTTGGCTTGGGGGGAGGATTTATGCAGGTAGGGTATGACCCGACCTATGTTTCTACGAATCAGCAAGATGTGGTAGTGAGTCGCTTTTCAACCTATAATTATCCGACGTACAAAGTAGGGATGAGCTATCGCACTAAAAATTCGCTTTCCGGAATTTATGCCAACGATCTTGGACCAGCGAAATGGAAGGAGATTGGCACGAATGCCAAACTAAGAACGGAGTGGGGAGTATATTACAGGCACTTGGTGGTGTTGAGTCAAGATTGGTTTTTATTGCCTTCAGTTAAAATCACGCCGGTTCGATATGCTCCATTTAATTATGAGTTAGCCCTGCGAATCAATTATATGTATCGTGTTCAGGTATGGACCGGAACACAAAACCTGAACAGTATGCAGTTCGGTGTTGGGCTGCGACTGGCGGACATCTTCACCCTGAACTACTTATATGAACGCACACGAGCAGCAATGACTGGAGTTAATTTAAATTCTCATGCGCTGGGCATAAAGTGCATATTGGAAAAACACGGCGCTATCAACCGAAAACAGCAGTTATTACTCGATTGATTTGGTGGATAAGGAAAAATCGCTTACCTTTGTTGTCTTCGATTAAAGAATCGAAAAAATTGAAATAGAGCAATGAAGATACATTGCGGGGTGGAGCAGTTGGGAGCTCGTCGGGCTCATAACCCGAAGGTCACAGGTTCGAGTCCTGTCCCCGCTACAAAGAAAAGCCAGTCAGAAATGACTGGCTTTTTGCATTTTCAGAAGCGTTGATAGCATGCTTTCAAAAGCGAATGGAAATGCAAAAAGAAAGCGCTTTTAGCGCTTGGCTTTTCCTTGTAAAGCCCTCCCATTTAGGTCCATCCTGACCGAACGAAGTAAGCGTCAGGATATTCCTGTTCACTTTCAAAAGCGCTCGGTTTTCTTGGTTTCTCCCCCTAGGTCTATCTGAAACGAAGTGAAAGATATTCAGTCCCCGCTGGTCAGACCATACTTTTTTGTATTTTCAACCAATGAAAATATTCCTTCTTTTTTTACTCCTATCAGGAACATTATTTACTTTCTCACAGTCTCAATGGGAAATCGAATTGTCGCATGAAATACCCGCGCCTCGCATGGGTAAATGGGGAAGAGGGGATTATACCATTTATATTTCATTGGATACGCTTGCTAAACACTTCAGAAGATGCCATGAAATCACCACAAAATCGTTGCAATATTATCAAAATGGCGATTCAAGTTTGGAGAATTATTTTAGGGCAACTCAACAAAGGTATATCAAGGCAGCAATGCAGGTGGAACAAGCGGCCAACGGATTCGATTTAAATACCTTGGTTGTTTATGAAGGAATTGAGAATTCCAAACGAAATCTGGAAGATTTCGGGATTCTTGAACGATATCTTAAGCAATGCGTGGAACAAGGAAAGGCTATTGTTTTCTTTAAAGGCGTGCGTATTTACTCCTTGTGTTACCTGTCTGAATCAAATTTAAAAGTTGGAGATTTGACGGTAAGCGAAATTTTGAATAATGGGTATACAATCAAAGCCTTTTATGAGGAACCTGACAATTGCATTTTTTTTGAGTTCATACACTTGGGGTGGTGAATTGATAGGAGCAAACCGTTCTTTTTCGGAGCATTTTTTTAATATTTCCTTATGTTTGTATCCTAAATGTTTCCATGAAAACCATTGAAAATTTCATTGACACTGCACTGCAAGAATCTCTTTTCAACTTGGGTTTGTACCTGTTTTTTGGCATTGCTGTTTTTGTTATAGTTTGGGTTCTCTTTAAGAATGTATGGCGCTGGCGGAGAATACAACCTCGAAGCGAAGGTAGAGCGCACTTTTTTAGACACGACATTCTGTTTTCAGTGGGATCTATCTTACTTGCTGGACTTCTCACAGCGTGTATTACCATGCTTGATACGTGGGGATATATGAAACTGTATTCAGATTTTCATGCCTACGGCTCATTTTGGGCGATCGCTCAAATATTTTTTCTCATATTTTTCTACGATGCCTATTTCTATTGGACTCACCGATTCATGCATCATCCAAAAATATACCACTGGGTGCATAAAACCCATCATAAAAGCACCGACCCTTCTCCTTTGACCATTTTTTCTTTTCATCCCTTTGAAAACTTAATTGAATTTCTTCCTTTCCTCCTGCTGCCAATGATTATTCCAATTTATTGGCCCATGTTATTTCTTTGGCAATCATTTGACTTGATCAACAACGTGACGGCTCATCTGGGTTATGAGATCTATATGCGAAAATGGTTAAGAATTCCACTGCTTAAACTGAAAACAACCTCTACGCACCACAACATGCACCATGAACAATTCTTTGGGAATTATGGCTTGTATTTTACCTTTTGGGATCGGTGGATGAAAACAGAAATCAAGGATTATGAAGATCGTTTTAAAGCGATTCATCATAATCGGAATTTGATTTCCTAAGTGCTATGAAGATTTCGCATACTTTTACCGCCCCACTTTGGCAGCATCCAGCTCAAAGAGGTTGGTATTTTGTATCTCTTCCCGTAGAATTGAGTAATGAAATAAGAGAAAATTTAAAGTGGCAAGAAGAAGGTTGGGGACGTCTAAAAGCAAGTGCAAAAATTGGAAATTCAGAATGGAATACGGCCATATGGTTCGAAACGAAACATCACACCTATTTGCTACCAATAAAGGCTTACATCCGAAGTAAAGAAAAGATAGAATTGAATCAAATGTTAGAACTATCAATATGGTTATAATCCTTTCAATTTGTAGAACTTAATTTAAGATCTTACGTAAAATCGATGGTTTCTGATATGAATGATGCAATTGATACATTTCTAAACTCCGTCAAATCACTTTGCCCCAAAGTAACAAAGGCCGAATTAGCCTATTTGGAAAGTGGCTTAACAGTCAGAGACCTAAAAGCAAAGCATTTCTTTATTCACGCCAATACCATTCAAAAGGAGATTGGATTCATTTATTCCGGGCTGATACGGGCATTTTACATTGACCAGAATGGCAATGAAATTTCGGTAAACTTTTTCCGTGAAAATCGCTATGCTACACATTATCCCGCATTCATTTCACAAACACCGAGTAAGTACTATTTTCAATGCATCGAACCAACCACAATTGTCACGGTTTCTTACAATCACATTCAGGAAGGATATGAAGAATTCCCCATTTTTGAGCGATATGGAAGACTGATTGCCGAAGAAGTTTTGAAAATGCAACAAAAACGAATCGAAGGTTTTCTTTTTGAAAACGCCGAAACCCGATACCTCGAATTTGTAAAGGAAAATCCTGATCTTTTTAATCGCGTTTCCTTGTCTCATTTGGCGTCCTTTCTCGGAATAGAAAGACAATCTCTAACTCGTATCCGAAAAAAACTGATACAAAGCTCATTTTGACACATTTGTGTCAGTTACAAGCAACAAACACCTCCGAATTTTGCATTGAATACAAATCAATGCTACAATGAAATTAGTCATCTTCGGCGCCACCGGTTTTTCGGGTCAAGCTATTTTGAAGTTAGCCTTATCTAAAGGTTTTCAAGTCACTGTGTTGGTTCGAAATAAATCGGGTATTACCATTCAAAATGAAAATCTTACTGTTATCCAAGGCAATGTCTTAAATAGCGATGATGTCAAAAAAGTATTGGAAAATCAAGATACTGTAATTCAATGTTTGGGTGTTGGCGGAAAAGGTGATGGAAAACCCACCACTTTTATTTCCGATGCCACAAAAATAATTGTGGAAGAAATGGAAAAACAGCATATCAATAGGCTGATTGCTATGAGTAATGTTGGCGCCGGAAATAGTCTGGCTTTTCAACCCTGGTTTTTTACAAAAATTATTCTTCCTTATTTCATGAAGTGGCTAAAGGTCATCATCGACGACAAAAACCGAATGGAACCAATTATTATGAACAGCGAGTTAGATTGGACTATTGTTCGATGTCCCAATATCGTTGATAAACCAGCGAAAGGAAGGTGCAACGCTACACTCGATGGAAAAGGACTAAAATTGTCTATTACCCTTACTGATTTGTCCAAATTTATGGTTGACCAATTGAAACAAACGGCTTTCATCAAGCAAGCTCCATCCGTAAGTAATTAAGATGAAATCAATAAACGAGTAACTGAAATAAAATGATAAACACAAATCTTGGCAAAATTGCCGTCTATCCTAAACTGGTTGATTCAAATAAAACTCCAATCATTTTCCTTCATGGCGTGTATTTTGACCACCACCTGTGGGATGAGGTGATCGATTCCATCCAAGACCGAACGACTTATTCCGTTGACATGCCATTTCACGGTTTGAGTAAGGAAATTACCAAAAACGACTGGTCACTGAATGATTGTGCCGATATGCTCACAGAGATATTGAATAGTTTACAAATCTCGAAAGTTATTGCCATTGGGCATTCTTGGGGAAGTATGACGATACTCAGAGCAGCGTATAAACATCCTGAAAGGTTCGAAGGAATTGGTTTATGCAATATGCCGTTTGAAGCCGCCTATCCGAAACAAAAAAGGATGTTCAAACTTCAACATACGTTGTTGTTTTTCCGAAAATTCTACACAAAGCAAGCTGCTAAATCATTGTTTGGAAAAGCGTCATTGAAGCTAAATCCCCAATTGCATGACCAGCTTCAACGTCCGATGAACATGCTTACAATAGACAACATAAAGCAAATAGACAAGAAAGTCATTTTAGATGCCGAGGACGCAACGACCATGATTATCAATTTAAAGGTAAAAGCAATTGCACTTAAAGGAAAAGAAGATTATGTTCCAACACCACCCAAAATAGAAACCATAATTGTTGATGGTGGTCATATTAGTCCTTTGGAAGAACCGTTAAAGGTTTTAGATTTAATTAAGACACTTATAGATACAAGATGACAATAAGCCCTGCAGTCATTCGGGGTTAAGTTCTCCGTCTGACGCTTTTTATTTTATTTGAATTGTGGTTCCTTGTATCGGTTGCAGTTCTATGATTCCAGCCCGAAAAAAAAGCCACAGACTGGTAATAATGCTCTTGGGTTACTCTATATTAAAAACCTATCATTCAATTAAATAGAGAATTAGAAATTATAATTTAATTTCTCCAACCCCTCCCATTTAGGTCCATCCGAAACGAAGTTAAGGATGTCCCTGTTCACTTTCAAAAGCAAATAGAAATGCAAAAAAGAGGCAAGACATTTTTCTGTGGAGCAGAAAAAAAATTAAAATTCACATTTGAATAAAACCAACCATTGAGCTAAACAATCGTCTGAACTGTTTGTTTTCCAATAAAATATGGCGTGAAAATAACGTTAATTTCAATTTTATTTGTGCTGTGTGGATTCTGTTGGTCTCAACAGCTAGAATTTCAGTATACGAGTCAGCAGCTCAATGTGTACAATACTTTAACGAATGACATTCCACTTTTTACTCAAAATTTTGATGATCAAGTTTCCAGTGCTATTCCTATTGTTCCTTTTACCATAGGGGGACAGGCTTACAATACCCTTTTTGTGAGCACCAATGGTTTTATAACTTTAGGTCAGGCAGCCAGTACAACTAATTATAACCCCATTTCACAGCCTCAAGGAATGCCCGTTATTGCTCCGTTTGCGGGTAATTTGGAAAGTGCAAATAATACAGCACGAATCAGCTACACCATGTTGAATGGTTTTGGGAATGTTCCATATGGCATCATCATTCAATGGAAGAACGTTAGACGCATTGGCATGCAAGGTGAGTCGTTTTCGTTTCAGGCTCAACTCAAATTTACTTCTTGGATTTTGCCCTCAATTGATTTTGTTTACGGTGATTTTAATTCGGTAAATAACACTCAGACACCTATTGAAGTGGGAATACGAATTGGAACAGGTAATGCACCCGCGGTATTTCAAAATATTCAAGTAAATAATGGAGGAACATGGGTGCCCCAGCAATTTGGGACAAATACCAATTCAAACTGTTTATTTCCATCGGCCAATGGTGCAGCAGGTGTGCCTCCTTCAGGGATGACACATCAATGGTATCTTCTTTACAACAATAATCAACCTACGGTGAACACCTCTCCCATTTGTAATCAGGATGGAAATGTGGTTATTTATTCCAACTATGACGGCGGAACGCTTAATATTAATTGCGACCAAAACATCCCTAACCTAAAAATTGGAATTTGTACGTATGAACCTGTAATCGTAAATATCAACGGTCCGTTTGTTGGGAACATCACAGAGGTCTTGTACGCAGGATTTAATTCAAATCAAAACAATAACAATTGTGGATTGGGAAATTTCACAACCAGTATATCAGGTGTGAATCCTGCACTGGTTCAAATACTAACTGCACCGCCATTGGAATACTCGCCAACTCATCAAAATGGACAAGCCTTTACAAGCAGTTTAATGGTTGGAGTCAGCGGCCAATGCGATACCATTTATTATGCAGGAGGAGGAAATACTCCCGATGAAGTGGTAGCTTATTTCTTAAATGCGTTTAATGGTAATTTGCGATTTCATCATACGCAATACAATTGTTGGCTAACTGAAATCTACGATTTATCCGATGGTGGAACGTGTTGCACCAATCCATTCGTGACTATACCAAATTGGCAGATTTCTATTTCAAATGATACTTCTGTTTGTTTCGGTGAAAATGTATCTCCCACGTTACTTACTAATACCGGTGGCATAGCACCTTTTTCCTACGAGTGGTCCTACAATGGAAATGTAGTTAGCAGTAATCCTCAATTTACGTTTCAACCACAAACGAGTGGAACAGCCTGTTTAATTGTTACAGATGCCAATGGTGACACGCTTTCTGAATGCCTAAATATTACCGTCGCTCCCTTGGTCAATCCGCAATTTTCCTTGCTAGACACCCTGCTTTGTTGGCCAGAATCTTTTACACTAATAAATGAAACAAATCAGAATACATTTACTTCGCAATCTTGGTTTGTAAATAACGTTCTTTACTCAAACCAAGAAACCGTTGTTTTTACGCCAATTCAGCCAGGAACTTATTCCGTTGAACTTCAACTGACCAATTCACTTGGCTGCGTATATGATACACTCATTTCGAATGTGTTAATTTCTCTTCCAAGCCCACAAGCTGGATTTTCGTCATCTCCTACAGTTGTTCAAGTGGACAATCCTTTGGTATCTTTTATAGATGAATCTTCTGGTGAGATAAGTTCATGGAATTGGACCTTCAATGTACCACCTTCAATAGAAACAAGTACGTTACAAAATCCTGAATTCTTATTTCCGAATACTATTGGAGGAGATTATGAGGTTCAACTGGTGGTTAGCAATGCATACGGTTGTTCGGATACGTTAACAGGAGTTATTACTGTTTTTGAAAATTATACCCTTTTCATACCCAATTCATTTTCTCCGGATGGGAATGAGTTTAATAACCTGTTTTTAGTCTATGGCTATGGAATTGAAACAAGTAATTTTCAATTAGAAATTTACAACCGTTGGGGAGAGTTGATCTTTGTGTCAAACAATCCAGAAATTGGGTGGGATGGAAGTCTAGGTATCAAAGGGGAAATGGCTCCAATTGGCACCTACACCTATTACTTAAGCTACCAACTTAAAAATCAAGTTAAACAGAAATTAATTTCTGGTCATGTAAACCTAATTCGATGAATCTACCAATCACCCTCCTATGTTTGCTCTTTTTTGGCGCCTCAATTGCCCAAAAGGAGGCCAATGTTTGGCATTTTGGAATAGGTAACAGCTTGGATTTTAATAGTGGATCTCCCGTACAAACCTCAGGCAGTCAGATGTATACTAACGAGGGATGTGCCTCCTATTGTGATGAAAATGGCAACTTGCTTTTCTATTCAAATGGCGGAGGAAGACTA
>JAIXRD010000056.1 GCA_027485365.1 Cryomorphaceae bacterium
ACCGACTATGTGTTTGATGGCAGTAAGAAATCACCTTATCTAGAAAGCGATGTTCGCAATCCCTTGGGCGTGTATGGCAAAAGCAAGGCAGCGGGGGAAGAGGCAATTGAGGCTGTTTTTACTTCGAGCCATAAAAACAATACAGATATATCCGACTCAGAGCAAAAGGCGCAATACGCCATCCTGCGCACCAGCTGGGTTTACGGCGATGGGGGTAATTTCATTCGTACGATTTTGCGTTTAGCCAAAGAGCACGAAACCCTCAAAGTCATTGCCGATCAATATGGCGTTCCAACGAGTGCAACTTGGCTGGCGGAAGTCAGCTTAGCCTTAGTGCTAGATGAGCATCAGCAGTTAAAGCCATTTCCGCCCGGCATTTACCATGCGGTGCCGCTAGGGGAGACCACTTGGCATGCCTTAGCGTGTTTCGCAGTCGAGGAGGCGAGGGGTGCAGGTGCAGTACTACGGCTGCGCCCTGAAGCAATTGAAGCAATTCCCGCCGTAGAGTATCCCTTACCAGCCCCTAGGCCCATGAACTCAAGGATGGCGAGGAACGCTGATGCTTCTCTAGATAAAGCACTTTATAAAGTAGCCGATAAAGCATCATCTGGTTCAAGCAATATGACAAAATCGCAGTTATTGGAGCAATCGTGGAAGCCGCAAATTGCTGCGTATGTGCAAGACTTGGTTCATCGAAAACGCATTTAAACGTATTTAATAGTATTTAAGGCATTCAAAGGCATTTAAGGACATATCCATGGCGGCAAATCAAAGGCACTCGATTCAGCGCAAAGGCATTATTTTGGCCGGGGGCTCGGGTACGCGTTTGTATCCCGTGACACAAGCTGTCTCTAAGCAATTGATGCCGGTCTACGACAAACCGATGGTGTATTACCCCTTAACCACATTAATGCTTGCGGGTATTCGGGATATTTTGCTCATTTCTACGCCGCACGACACCCCTCGCTTCTCTGAGTTGCTGGGCGATGGTTCGCAGTGGGGCTTAAATATTCAGTATTTCGTACAGCCTTCTCCTGATGGTTTGGCACAAGCCTTTACGCTAGGCAAATCATTTGTTGGCAATGACCCCAGTGCTTTAGTGCTGGGCGATAATATTTTTTATGGCCATGAATTGGTTGGGCAACTCAACAGTGCAAATGAGCGAAACAGTGGCGCTACGGTCTTTGCTTATCACGTCACCGATCCCGAGCGCTACGGCGTGGTCGAATTCGATCAAGCTTACAAAGCACGCTCGATTGAAGAAAAGCCCCTAAAGCCACGCAGTAACTATGCAGTAACGGGCCTCTATTTTTACGACAATCAGGTCTGTGATATTGCGGCATCGATTAAACCCAGCGCCCGGGGTGAGCTCGAGATAACGGATGTCAATCGTGCGTACTTAGACAAAAACGAACTTAGCGTGGAGATCATGGGCCGCGGCTTTGCCTGGCTAGATACTGGCACGCACGATTCTTTACTGGATGCCGCAGGCTTTATTGCTACGCTGCAAAAGCGCCAAGGTTTGAGGGTGGCTTGCCCTGAAGAGATTGCTTACCGCCAGGGCTGGATTAGTGCTGAGGTAGTACAAAGGGTTGCAGACCAGCTCAAGAAAAACAGCTACGGTCAGTATTTAGCAAAGATACTGAACGAACTTAACTCGAGCCCTCAGCCCATTAGCCTCTCAGCCAAAAGGTAAGGTAATGACAGCCGATTCCAATTCCAAATTACAGGTCACACCTGCTGCGATTCCAGATGTTCTGATCGTGGAGCCCAAGGTGTTTGGTGATAACCGCGGCTGGTTTACCGAATCCTTTAATGTTCAGGATTTTGCTAAGGCAACAGGTCTTGATGTGGAGTTTGTCCAAGACAACCATTCCTTCTCGCGGCAATGGACGCTAAGGGGTATGCATTATCAGCTCAAACATACTCAAGGTAAGTTAGTGCGAGTTACAGCAGGCTCTGTATTTGATGCAGTGGTCGACTTAAGAAAAGACTCGAGCACGTTTGGCAAATGGGTTGGTGTCGAGCTCAGTAGTGAAAACCACAAACAGCTCTGGGTACCCCCCGGTTTTGCACATGGCTTTTTAGTGTTATCTGAAACTGCCGAGTTTTTATACAAAACCACGGATTATTACGACCCACAAAGCGAAGCCTGCCTATCCTGGTGCGATCCTACAGTCAACATTGATTGGCCTATTCCGCTGGGTAAGCAAGCGTTGCTGAACGCAAAAGATGCGGCAGGACTACCCTGGGATCAGGTACCGAAGTTCTAATTTCCCCATGATAGTGAATGCACTGCTCAGTTGGACGGCAAACAATACGATAATGCGGGTATGACCAGTCAGTATCAAACCCCTGCTTCGCAACGAATGCAAACAGCGCAAGTAATGCAAGCGGCACAAATAGCGCAGGTAGCCCAAACACCAAAAATACTATTGGTGAAGCTTTCTTCTTTGGGGGATGTTCTGCATAACTTACCCATCGTCTGGGATTTACGCAAGCGCTTGCCTGATGCTCAGATTGATTGGGTTGTGGAAGAGGCCTATGTGCATTTGTTGGAGCCCCTGAAAACAACTGAAACATTTAAAGGCATTGACCGGATTATTCCAGTGGCCTTTCGGCGTTGGCGCAAGAAGCTGTTTAGTCCTCGCACTTGGCGCGAGTTCTTTGCCATGCGCCGATTATTGCAAGCCACCAGCTACGATGTACTTCTAGAAACTCAAGGCTTACTGAAGTCGGCTTTGGTATGCGCTCTGGCTAAGAAATCAGATCATGCGGTTGTGGCTGGCCTTGGTAATGCGACAGAGCATTCGGGGTACGAGCCCATGGCTCGAATGTTTTATACCGAGTCAGTGCATGTGCCTGTGAAGTGCCATGCCATTGATCGTTCACGCTGGGTGATGTGCTCAGCCTTTGATTGGCCGCTCATCAATCGCAATGACGAGCCCCCATGCTTTTACCCGCAAGCTTTTGTAGAGCAGATGCCTCTACTTCTATTCGAGGGACTCAAGAAAACAGAGCAGGGTGAGCCGATGCCTTATGTAGTGTGTTTTCATTCAACGGCCAGAGCTGCAAAGCGCTGGCCCAATGAGCATTGGGTGGAGCTAGGAAAACAATTGTCCCGCCAAGGCTATCAAGTAATTCTGCCGTGGGGCAGCGAATCCGAGATGAAGGTTAGCGCCTTGATTGCGAGTCAAATTCCGGGGGCGATCGTGCCTAGAGCCTTTTCGATTGAGGAGGCCTATTCCCTTGTGGCCCATGCTGCGCTAACGATTGGCGTCGATACGGGCTTAACCCACTTATCTGCAGTATTAGGCAGGCCCACCGTAGAAATCTATTGCGATTCGCCAAGGTGGAAGACCGAAGGGTATTGGAGCGGCGTGATTGCGAATGTGGGGGATATGAAAGAAACACCTTCAGTTGCAGAGGTACTTCGGGCGGCAAAGCTAGTCTTGATTGCATAGGCTCCTCGGATCTCTCAATTACCTCGATAGCAAAGCCCGCCCCAGTTAACCATATAAGTTAGTATTTACTAACAATATACGTTTTAAGGTGACTTTATCTGGCTTGAGCAGGGCGCGGGCATATAAAATAAGGCCTTCTTTATAAAAAGCATAAATGCTTATTGCCCCCAATTTAATGACAACCGTTCTTCCTGTAATTTTATGTGGTGGCTCCGGTAGCAGGTTGTGGCCTTTATCGAGAGCAGGCTTTC
>JAIXRD010000321.1 GCA_027485365.1 Cryomorphaceae bacterium
CAGATAAAAACAAAGGAGCTAAATACGTGATCCCAAGAATTCCAAAAGTCTGTTTGATTTTAACAACCCACTTATTGGCCCGGGTAAATTTCTTCTTTGGTTTGAACGTACCTTTTAACACCTTTTGCGCTCTGCGTTTGTTTTGAAACTCAATCACCTTTTCACTGGCAAAATAAAAAATAATCGCACTGAAATAACCTCCAAGGGCGGAGGCAACCGTCACCTCCCAAATTGGCGCTCCGAGTTTAGCACCTGGAATACCTGAAAATAAAAACTTGAATGTAGCAAGCACAAAGGTGCTCCAGAGGATGTGCCAATCCATGTTATACTTTTTCTCCGAATGCGAGGTCACCCGCATCTCCAAGTCCAGGAACAATATATGATTGTGCAGTTAATTCTTTATCAATTACAGCTACAAATATTTCAGTGTTTCCAGGAAAATGCTTTGTCACACGCTCAATAGCTTCTTTTGTTGCAATGGCCGCCGCAATGATTATTTTTTTAGGAATCCCCTTTTCTTTTAGGGCGTCAAACACCGTATTCATTGAATTACCCGAAGCCAACATAGGATCAGAAATAATCCAAATCCGATTATCTAATACTGGTGCAGCAAGGTATTCCACATAAATTTCAAACTCCTCAGGTGTGGTATGTTTGCGATACGCTGAAACATAGGCACTTTCTGCACGATCAAAGTAGCGAAGAAAGCCGCTATGCATGGCTAATCCTGCACGAAGTATTGTAATTAAAACGGGTTGCTCATCTAACACTTTACTAGGCGCTACACCCAAGGGTGTTTCCACGTCAACCGATTTATATTTTAGTTTTTTTGAAATTTCGTATGCCATAATTTCTGCAATACGCTCCATATTGGCTCTAAAACGCATGGGGTCTTTCTGAATTTGTACGTCGCGTAATTCTGCTAAATAATTGCCAATGATAGAATCTGAATCTGATAAATTATGGACCATGTTTGAATTTTTACGAAGGTATCAAATTAAAAGGCAAAGGTCTGTTAAAATTTGCTATCCGAGTTCTTTTTTTAGTGTCGCCTCGTCCAGCTGTTTATCCCAACGTGCAACGACAATAGTTGCTACGGCATTCCCAATAAAATTAGTCAACGCGCGGCATTCTGACATAAATTTATCAACGCCTAAAATCAAGGCAATTCCTTGTACTGGAAAACCTTTCACAACTGCTAGCGTAGCTGCCAAGGTAATAAATCCTGCACCGGTTACTCCTGCTGAACCTTTGGAGCTGAGCATTGCAATCAATAAAATGAGAATTTGTTGGTTGAGTGAAAGTGGGAAGTTACAGGCTTGAGCAATGAATAGCGCAGCTAAAGTCATATAAATATTTGTACCATCAAGATTAAAGGAATAACCGGTTGGCACAACCAAACCAACAACCTGCTTTGTACATCCTAACTTTTCTAGTTTACGCATCAAATTCGGTAAAGCTGATTCAGAGGAACTGGTTGCTAGTACTAAGAAAAGCTCATCCTTTATGTACCTCAACAATTTAAAAATGGAAAATTTATTATACCAAGCAACTAACCCAAGAATGACAACAATAAAAAGAAATGCGGTAACATAAAATGTAGCTACTAAACCGATTAAGTTCCACAATACGGCTAATCCATATTTACCAACCGTAAAAGCCATCGCACCAAAAGCACCAATTGGGGCTAATTTCATAAGAATCTCAACAATTTTAAAAATTGGGTGCGCTAAACCATGTAAAAAATCGATTACCGGCTTACTCTTTTCTTGTGTCATCGAGAGCCCAATGCCGAACATAATGGAAACAAACAAAACTTGAAGAATGCTGTCCCCAGTGAGTGAACTGAGCAAGGAAGTTGGAATGATTCCAAGAATAAAAGAAGTTAAGGAATGTTCCTTTGATGCATCCACATAATCTTTGATTGACTTTGGATCCAAGGAACTCGGGTCGATGTTCATGCCATGCCCAGGTTGAACCAAATTAGCAATTACCATTCCGATGACTAGCGCCAAGGTAGAAAATGTCAGGAAATATAGCATGGCCTTACCCGTGACTCTACCCACCGTACTTAGGTTATTCATAGAGGCAAGCCCCGTAGAAACAGTAACAAAAATTACAGGCGCAATGATCATTTTTACCAGCGCAATGAATCCATCACCCAGGATTTTTAGCCCCTTTGACTGATCAGGCCAATAATGTCCCAGGACTATTCCAATGAGGATTGCAAAAATCACCTGCACATACAGCAAGCGATACCAAGGTTTTTTTTCAGCAACAGTTACCGATTCATTAATTTCCATAGGGTTAACTTGAATTAATACAAAGAAACAAATCTTTCTGAAATAGCGACCGCAATTTGAGTGCCTTATAATAGCTAGTAAAAAATATTATTACCTTGGGCGCATGGAAAATCAAGCCTTAAATCGAAAATCCTTACTCCTTATCATTGTTGCATCCCTTGGTTATTTTGTAGACATCTATGATTTAGTACTTTTTGGGGTTGTAAAAGCAGAGAGTTTACTTAGTATCATGCCAAATGCTAGCGATCTCGTTCGAGCAGCCACTGGAAAAATGCTCTTCAACTATCAGATGATTGGAATGTTCATCGGAGGTCTTTTATGGGGTGTACTCGGAGATAAAAAAGGAAGAGTAAAGGTGCTTTTTGGGTCCATCCTATTGTATTCCATGGCAAATATTGCAAATGCCTTTGTAACGGATATTACGAGTTACTCCATCATCCGAATTATTGCTGGGATTGGGTTAGCGGGTGAGTTAGGTGCCGGAATCACCCTTGTTTCTGAACTAATGCCAAAAGAAAAGCGTGGATATGGGACAATGATAATTGTTTGCTTTGGAGCACTTGGCGCCGTGTTTGCCACCTTAATCGGAGCCAAAGGAGAAGCGGTTGGAGGTATATTAACCATGCTCACGGGTGTTAAATTTCTAAATTGGCAAATTGCCTACTTGGTTGGAGGGATGCTGGGTTTATTGCTACTCATTATTAGAATGGGAAGTTTGGAATCAACCATGTTTCATGAAATGCATGAAGAAGGAGTGACCAGAGGAAATCTAAAATTAATATTCGGAAATCGAAAAAATCTCATTAAATATATCCAATGCATTTCTGTTGGAATTCCTATTTGGTTTGTTATTGGGTTGCTAATCATGAATTCTAAGGATGATTTCGGTCCTTTACTTGGCTTAAAAACCATCAATAACGGACTGGCAGTCATGTACGCATACATTGGACTATCCGTTGGAGACTTGGTTGCCGGACTTCTAAGCCAGTGGTTAAAAAGTCGTAGGAAAGTGGTGATGATTTTTTTACTAATGACCCTAATGGTTACCAGTAGCTTTTTATTCGGTTCAAAAACCCTCAGTGAAGAAACGTATTACTTGTATTGTTTTTTACTTGGGGCATCAACTGGTTATTGGGCGATTTTCGTAACTATAGCGGCCGAACAGTTTGGAACAAACATTCGATCTACGGCTGCCAATACGGTCCCTAATTTCGTACGAGGAAGTGTGTTTTTAATTGTTTCACTCTTTGTTATATTCACGAACTGTTTAAGTGTTGGAATGTCCGCATTATTCGTAGGGTTATTGAGTGTCTCCAGTGCTTTTTGGGGAATCTATCATTTAAAAGAAACCTTTTCCAAAGATTTAAATTACCACGAAGAGTTTATTTGACAAATTAACCCGCTTCTTGTATCTTTGCTCTCGAAATGCCCACGTGGTGAAATTGGTAGACATGCCATCTTGAGGGGGTGGTGCCAATAGGCGTGCTGGTTCGAATCCAGTCGTGGGCACCCATCAAAAGTCTGTTAATTCAGACTTTTTTTTTGCGGCAACGATGAAAGCTTGCTTTTAAGCGTTAGCGTAAAAAAAAAGGATGTGCGACATGAGGAGCTAGACTTTTGATGGTATAGCGAAAAAACCTTTTTGGTTCACGAAGTAATCCGGTAGTAATAAAAAGCATGATGTGCGACATGAGGAGCTAGACATTGTTAACACTTTTAGAATCTCCGTCCTTTCTTTACCTTTGTTACATGTTGAAACTGGTCATACTTTTTCTACTTAGTTGTTTTGCGGTGGTTTCCCATGCGCAACGGATTAAATGGGAGAACTTTAATAATCGGGCCAATTGGCGCGCTAATCGCTTAGAAATTCAAGCGGGATTTTGTGCCACACAATTTACAGGAGATTTAGGTGGAGGTTCGGGTCAGGGCATTGACTACTCTATGAAAGACATGGATAAAGAGGCCTTGGGTAAAGGTGCTCAAGTAGCATTTAAGTTTCGATTTAATCGATATCTCGCCACAAAATCAGAGTTTAGTTATTTTCAAGTTAAGGGAAGTGATGCGTTTTCGGAAAATGCTAAACGTAGGGCTAGGAATCTAAGTTTTGAAAGTTATAATTTCGAATTCAGTCAACGCCTTGAGTTTATATTCCTAGCGCAGGAATTCAATGGTAAATTCTATAACCTTACGTCGAGGGCAAGACATAAAGGGTCAAATTTTCAGCTTTACACCTTTAGCGGTCTTGGGTTTGCGACATTCAACCCCAAGGCGAATTATAATGGCACCTTAATCGAACTTCGTCCATTAAAAACAGAGGGACAAGCCACGCCCTACGGTAATGCAACTGTAATTATGCCGCTTGGTTTCGGAATGCGCTTGGGACTAACTAAACAAATTCGCATTGGATTTGAAGCCACTTGTTTTAAAACCTTTACGGACTATATGGATGATGTATCTACTTTTTATCCGGAAGCTGGTGTATTAACTGACCCTGCCGCGGTATACCTATCTAATCCGAACCTTACACCTGAACTGTTTTTGCCGGGTAGTCGTAGGGGAGATTTAAATCAAAAAGACACGTATTACAGGCTTAGTGCTTCGTTAATTTTCAACTTAAAGAACCGGTAAAAGGCTCAAATCCTTCATGTAATTTAACACGAAGGATTTCTTTTTCCTTATCAGAGATAAATGCCGCTTGAAGTGCTTGCTCATTTACATATAACATGTCATTAATATCCCAACCTTTCGTTTCTTTAAGCCAGCGATATTCATCAGCTAAAGTCACATTAGAAATTGCTCTACCGTCGGTGTTAATACCAAAAGACATGCGATTCAACAATAAATTATTTACTGGGTAAGTTGATTCTGGTGGGTAAACTCGTGTAATATGGTTACTTGTTGGACAAATTTCTAAGTGGATATTATCTTGTTTCAGCGTTTCAAGCAAGGCGGTATCTTCTACACTTCGTATTCCATGTCCTATACGTTTTGCACGCAACAAGGACAAGGTTTCAATCACCGATTCTGCGCCTCTTGCTTCTCCAGCATGGGCTGTACAAGAGATGCCGTGGGCATTAACTTTCTTAAAAGCCGCTTGATGGTTTTCTAATCCAAATCCTGCCTCATCAGCCGCCAAGTCTAATCCAACTACTCCTTTTTCTGCATACTTAATGACTAAATCTGCCGTGAGGTCACTTTGTTCTTTTGTAAAATGTCTTAAAGTACAAAGGATTAGATTGACTTTAACCGGTCCCGCATAGGACTGTACAGCCTCTAAGGTAGCTTCGACAACCTCCTCGGGTGTTAATCCTTTAGTTAAATGTTGTAAGGGTGCAAACCGTAACTCTGCATAAATCACGTGATCAGATTCCAATTGATGAATAACATCTAAGGTTGCATCAACCAGTTGTTCTTTCGTTTGCATTAATAAAATTGCTGCTTGAGCGCACGCCAAATAATCGTTAAGTGAACAACAATTCACAGGCGTATTATAAACCGCTTGATACTCGGATAGGCTGATGCCAGGAACATACTTCGATACAAACTGAAAACTCAAGGAGCAATCAATATGCAGGTGCAATTCTATTTTAGGAAAGGTATAAGACATAAAAAATCCCGCTCTCGCGGGATAAAATTTAGTTATTTCAATTGTTCGTTGGAAAACTGATAAACGGGCAGTTGTACGCCATCAAATTCAATAACTTCCACGCCACAACCTATCAATAAACGACCAAGCATTAATCGATTCATTTCATTGTTCTCTTTCATGCTAAAGGTTCCAATGTAAGTGGCTGCATCAAAAGATGTTGTAAAGTATTCTGTAAAGTTCTCACCATTCGTCAAAATGGTTTCAGGCAATACATCAGAACCGAAACGAAAGGTAATGATTCCGGTAGATTTTTGAGTCGCATATTCTGCCTTGGAGGCAGCAACTGCGTATACTTGAGCATCTAGGCTCATCCAAGTGACCAAAGAGAAAACGGAAAGTAAGATTAATTTTTTCATGAGTTTAATTATTGTTCGAATTTATAAAATTTTGTTCACACGACGTTTTTTTTATCAAAAGGGTTGCCATTTCATTGTTTAATCGACCTAAAAGTAAGCAATTATATATTTTTTCAACAGGACTCCAACAATGCGGCATTAGGATTGGAATGTGTGTTTCGCTTTTGAAAAGACAATAAAGCACCATTAATATTTAAAAAGCTTCACCGAATGCAATCGGGAAGGCATTAATTGACAAAGATATACACCACCTACTAAATGGGAAATATCAATAAGCTTATCCGTTGATCCCTCGTAAACAAGCGTTCCATAAAGATTAAAAATAGAAACGCTAGTTGCCTCATTTCGTAAACTTTCATCAATGAGGAAAACACCTGATGATGGGTTGGGAAAGATTTTAAGGCGAGATTCTAGCTCAGATTCTTCTATAAAATTTGAAAGCTCACAAAGATTAATAGGTGTTACGGGGATATAGCTATCGATATTTTGTCCAATACCTAATTGACCCAAGGAATTGGTACCCCAATTAAAGAAGTTGCCGTAAGCATCCATGGCTTGTGAATGACTAAAACCTGCTGAAACAGAAACAACAGGATTAATAGTGGATACTAACAAAGGGACATTGCTGCTAATGTTGGTACCGATACCCAGTTCCCCATTTAAATTCGCTCCCCAAGCCAGTAATGTGCTATCGCTTTTGATTGCAAAAGAATGCAATCCAGCACCGGAAACTGCAATAACACCAACTAATAAATCCAAATTAACCGGACTATTAGCGTCTGAATTAGTCCCGTTTCCCAATTGCCCGAATGAATTTGCCCCCCAAGCGTAGACAGAACCGTTATTTTTAAGTGCCAACGAGTGATATCCCCCGGCTTCTATCGCAGTAACATTTCCGAATCCGACTATTGTTGTTGGTGTACAAGTATTTGAATTTAAATTGCCGATTCCTAATTGTCCATTGCCATTATCACCAAAAGCTATGACCGCCCCCATGCTTTTAAGAACCAATGAATGATTCCACCCTGCGGAAATACCAGCTACTCCTGTAAGTGAAGGCACTTGAACTGGGCTATTCACGTCAATATAATTCGAATGACCTAATTGACCAAAAAGATTCCATCCCCAAGTCCAAACGGTGCCATCACTCTTCAAAGCCATGCTATGAAAGCCACCGCACGATATTGCAACCACATTATTGAGCCCATTAACAAGAACAGGGTTTGGGCTATCCACATTATTTCCAATACCTAGTTGCCCTCTGCTATTATCCCCCCAGGCCCAAACGGTCCCATTTCCCTTTAACGCAAGTGAATATTCAGAACCGGCAGAAACGGCAATAACATTGGTTAAAGTGCTTTGTTGAACTGGGAGATTACTATCCGTTGTGGTCCCATCCCCTAGCTGTCCGCGATTGTTCCGTCCCCATGCTTTTATACGCGCATCATCGCAAATAGATAGGCTATGCCCCTCACCTGCCGCAAAAACCTGAGCTTGAATTTCTGAAACAAAAACACAAAATGAGAAACAAATAATAACTTTTTTCAAGGTCTGCACTGTAATGGAATTAAATTAACGCTTATTTCATCGAAACAAAAAATATTCAATGTTGGATGACCATGTCAAAAATATGATTTTTACTACGAAAAATTTATTCCGAAAGAAAAAAATACAGCCGCTACAAAACAACACTTACTTTTATTATTGGTCCTTTTACCGGTGGCCTTTCTGCTCAAATCACCATTGATCAAGGCGATATAATACGTAAAGAAGATAACATCCCTAGAAAATCCGATACCAAATAGAAAACGGAAAATAAGATTAATTTTTCACACGGTTAATTATTGTCCGAATTCGTACTTTTTTGTTCACACACCGATTTTTTTATCAAAGAGCTTGCTAATTCGTGGATTCAGAAGCTAAAAAGTAATCAAATACTCATTTTTCAACAAAATATATCAAAAAACAAGAGAAATACGTTTTTGCCGCCATCAACCCAAAACTTTCTAGTCTTATGCTTAAATGTCTTGCCTACACCCTCGGTGTATTCTTAACCATGCCTTTCATACGCGCTCAACAGAATGCTTGTCCAAATGTAGATGTATCGCAGGGCAACTTTACGAATTGGAACGGATATACGGGCAGTTATTATTCCCCCGGCACCACCTTTGGAATTGTCAACGGCAGACATACGGTAATTTCCCAACAAGGTACAGATGCCAATACCTGCAATCAGCTTTCCTTAATTCCTAGTGGGCACACCAAATCTATTAAACTTGGAAATCCGTCGAGTGGTGCTCAATCGGAGCGCTTAGTTTATTCGATTCAAGTTACCCCACAAAGTAGCTTATTCATTTATAAATACGCCGTGGTGTTGGAAAACCCTGGTCATATTCCTGCGCAACAACCCAAGTTTGAAACCAAAATTCTAAATGCCTTAGGCATGCCGATTGGGGGTGGTTGCGGAACCTACACCGTATATGGGGGCCAGCCAGGGCAAAACTTTCAGCAATGCGCTGGAAAAACATGGCTTCCATGGACTACCGTAGGATTAGATTTAACACCCTATATGGGACAAACCATTCAAGTAGAA
>JAIXRD010000193.1 GCA_027485365.1 Cryomorphaceae bacterium
ATTTAAATTCTTTATTCGCAAAGAGGCCTATTATGTGGGCTTGAACGTGGTGCCAATATTACTGCTTGCCAATGTTTGCCTCGGTATTTATTATAATCAGAGTGTCTGGTATAAACTCTCTAATCAAACTAAGTTTGGGGCTTATATTGCCTTAATTGGTGCGGGTATAACGATTGTAGTTAATGTGCTTTTCATCCCAATGTACGGATATATGGCCAGTGCTTGGGCTACACTGCTAGCCTACATGGCCCAGATGATCATTTCATTTTATTTGGGTAAAAAATATTATCCCATTCCCTATGATGTGCGAAAATTCTATTTGTATGTTGGAAGCGCCGTTGGGATTTACTGCCTCTTTAGCTTGATTCGAATGGGAATGAACGTGCCGCTTAAAGGATTTAATGGGCTACTTATCTTTTTAGGTAATTTAATGATTTTAGGCTTTATTTACCTTGTTTATAAAAACGAGCGTGCCTTGCTTCGAATTAACAAGCGTTAAATCTTAACTTTAATCGCTCAATAACCACTCGATCATTTCCAACGGAATAAAAATCACCGTAAAGTATCACTGGGCGCTTTAAAAAAGTATAATCCGATAGAATCAATTGCTTATAGTCGTCGTCGCAGGTGATGCTGTCTTTAACCTCCACGTATCGCTTTGCTTTTTTTGAAAACACTGCTTCAAACGTACCGTATTGTTCTTTTAATAAATCCAGTACTTCCGCTGTGATCGATTGTTTTTTTATATCAATAAATGAAATATCATTCGGCCATGATACCTCGCCAAGAATACGTTTACACGTAGAGCAAGTTCCTAAATGATAAACCCGCTTCACTTGCAAAATTCATCATAAGCCGCCTTAAGATTATCTGAAATCATGTCGGCCGTAGCTCCTTCAATGTGATGACGCTCTAAAAAATGTACTAATGCTCCGTTATGAAACACCGCAATTGAAGGTGAAGACGGAGGATAAGGTAAAAAATACTTTCTCGCTTGGTTTGTAGCTTCCGTATCAAATCCAGCAAAAACTGTATATAATTCATTCGGAACCACACTATGCTCTAGCGATTTCTTAACCCCAGGGCGCATATTTCCAGCGGCACATCCACAAACCGAATTAACTACCATTACCATGGTGCCTTTTGAGTTTTCAATCGCATGATCAACGGCTGCAGCTGTGGTTAACTCATTAAACCCAACACTTGTTAGGTCGTTCTTCATTGGTTGTACTATTTCTATTGGATACATTGTATTTTTTTTACAAAGATACTCAGTATTTTCTTAGATTGTTGTCCTAACGAACAACAACTACTTTTCCAACTTTATTCGACGAGCCTTCATTCGTAGCTGTCCAAATTAAATAAACGCCACTTTCTACCTTGGTGCCATCAACTCGTTTCCCATCCCAAGTAGCTGTTCCACCATTTGAAGTGGTTTTGAAAATTAGATTCCCAGAAACATCCGTTACCTTAACATCAGAATCATACCGTATTCCTTGAATCGTAATTAACCCCTCATACCCAGGCCTGACTGGATTTGGAAATACCTTGGTAGAAGAATAATCTGCATCATCTTGCGAGGCATCAGAACGATAAGAAACCAGGCCTAAGTCTGTAATAATAAATAATTCCCCGGTCTCTTGATTCATCTTGATATCATAAATATTATTTGAGATCAAGGCTGAATTTTCTTTTGTAAATTGTTTAATAATTTCCGAACCATCCGAAGACAATAGCACTAATCCGGCACCGGCTGTTGCCATCCATTTTCGATTGCCACCATCAACCTCTATGTCGGTGATGTGAGTTGATCCAAGAACATATTCCACATTTCCTTCAAACCGCACCTTAATTCGCTGGGCGTTATAATCTCCAGGATTCGCTGTAAAGGATCCCGTTGTGTTGTATAACACGGCAAATCCCGCATCGGTGCCAATCCACAATTCCCCATCTAAATCCACCGCTAGGGCGGTTACATTATTAGACGGAAGCGCTCCACTAAAATCTCCACTGCTTAAATTTATATGAAAATCATCACCAATATTATCAATGGTTTCTGAATAATTATACCCAAACAATCCATTCGTTTCTGTTGCAAACCAAAGGTTTTGATCTTTATCAATTACCATTCGTGTAGTATACTTGTTTCTGGCTTCAACTCCACAATCAAAAGCCGACCACGTATTGTCTGCGCGTTTAACAACCAATGGGCGATCAGACCAACCATTCAGAACCCAAAGATTACCTTTTGTGTCATAACACACATCCGATACTAAGCTCCACCCATTTCCCGCCAAACTCAATTGAATTGGGCTGTTTGTTTGATCGTAAACCGAACAGGAATTGTTTGCTGTATTAATAATTGAAACCGGATATGCTGAATAGGTAGATACCGCAACTTCCTCCGGGATTTTGGGATTTACTGATATGTCAATAAAATCATGAATGTCTATTCCTTGCCATTGGGACAAGGTGGTATTGTCGTTGTACGACCAATTTTCATCTTGAAACAAATAATATCCGTGGCGCAAAAAACCTGGACTTTTAAATTCGAGTCGACCGCTAGCAATTGCTAACTTTCCTTTATTCCAATCCATCGCATAAAAATCATTCCTTGGTGGCCCGGGATAGGTTACTTTCTCGTATGAATATTCTCCAATGACTCGAATAGGCCCACTAAACTCATCGGCCATCCATTTTTCTCCGTTTTCAAGAACCACCATTTGACTTGGGCGAAAATAGATGCCCAAATAAAAAGAAAGTGCAGACTCAATTAACTGTCCATTCGCGTTGTATGTGAGCAAGGCTCCATCTGCTAAAACATCTAGTTTGTTTTCATGTTGAGTTAAGTTTGTGATTTCTAGGCCTACCGAGTAATAATCAAAATATACAAATTCAGTTGGCGTAAGTTTAAGTATGGTATCGTTACCAAAGGCATTGGTTTTTTGTAACACAAAAACCTCTTCATTGACTTTTTCTATTGCAGCATATGTGCTGTTAAATACCATCGGTACACGCACGTCTTGCGTCCATCCTTGTGGCGAAGGAAGCAACACATCTCCGAGGTTTCCAATAAATAATTTAGATGGACTTAAGGCTAAAATTTGTTGGTCTTTTATTTCTATATCGACAATTGGATCTACTGAATTCGTGGGGTAGTATGTATCTTTTATTTCGTTTTTTAGCGGGTTTACCAAGACCACTCCAAAATCAGTGGCAACATATACTGTAGTACCGTATCGATAAAATCGATTGATTTTTTTACTCCCTGAAATCGATGCTAATTTAATCGCGGGTATATTTATTACGGTGTTACCTGAAACCTTGTCGATATTTCCATTTTTATACCCAATGTATAGCGCTTGATCAATGGTGTCATAATAAATACAGGAAAGTAAAATATCAGAAAGACCATTCATTTTATTCAGTAGGGTCTTTTCTTTTGAGGCAAGATGATACTTCATTAGACCGTTTTCATAGGCTGTATAAACGAACTCATCGTCTTGAGCTATATCTAAGGCTCTCATCGTTGCCGTGTGTAAACGCCAACTTCCTGTTTCTACCTGGGAAAATAACCCGAAGGAAACACTAAGAAAACCACATAATAAATAAAGCCATTTCATGGGCACGCAACGTATTTTAAACAAATTTATTCCCTATTAATCAAATTCCTGCTTCTTTTAACATTATTATGATTCAAATTCCTTTTAATTTCGAACCATAAATGAATCGCTTACAAAAACAACTATACGCAACTGGACTTTTTTTGTTTCTTATACCAAGCATTGTCTTTGTATTAGCAACCTTACTTTGGTTTATCGGCGTACCTGTTAACGGATGGTTGTTTCTAGTTTCTATCGGATTAACTGCGGGGATATCCTATCGCGAGTTCTTACCCAGGTCTCTAAAAGAATGGAGTTGGCTTTTCTTTGGCGGTTTAATCATCGTTGGCTCTCTATTAATAGCTGTTCAATTTTATGATTGTTCTTTTGATGGGCAGTGGTATCATCAAGATGCTGTCATGTTTCTTTCTGATGGTTGGAATCCAGTTTGGGATGCTGCCATATCAAATAACGCCGTTTCTGGTTTAAATGCAAACTATGTTAATCATTACCCAAAGGCTCCGTGGGTAATTGAGGCTGCGCTCTATATGTTCACTGGCAACATAGAAGCCGGGAAGGCAATTCAATTGATTTACCTGGTATCGTTTATGTTACTGCTGCTCACATTCCTAAAGAACAGGTTTATGTTATCTTGGGGAACCGCAATACTCATTACACTCTTAGTTGGAGGAAGCACTGTATCCCTTGGGCAACTTTTTAGCTTTTATGTAGATGGTCTACTTTTTAGTTTATTAGGGATTTTGCTGTTATTTCTGTTAGAATTAATTTATTACGATGCTAAGGTTTTGGGGTACATGGGCTTAGCGTTTGTCGTGCTGGCCAACATCAAATTTACCGGGTTAATTTATGGAATGGTGTTTTTAATGATGGCTGGAATTTGGGTAATACTTAGGCATAAAGACCTGATTAAAAAAAGAGTGCTGCACTTTAGTTCCGTAGTGCTTATTGGTGTAGTATTTATTGGATACCCAACCTATGTGAGAAATGTGATCTCTAAAGGTCATCCCCTATTTCCCATTATGGGTCAAAACAACGAAGGTAAGTCAATCGCCGAAGTACAATATCCAGCAGACTTTTTCCCTATGAATCGCTTTGAAAAACTGATTGCGGCGCACGCCTCGATTCCGATTTATACGGATCATGAGCACGCCTCCGTAAAAAAACCATTATTCAACAAAAACCTCATCTTGGAATCTATTCCATATTATAAAAACCATCAACCGGTAACGATGAGCCCCTTCGGGCCTTTTGAAGGCGAATTACTTGTGGTTTTTATTCCGCTTTTATGTTTGTTTTTCCTTAGAAGAAGACCTCTTGCATTATACCTGCTATTTGGCGGGATTCTTCTTTCGATGGTTATTCAGCCTGAGGCTTGGAATTTACGCTACGCCCCGCAATTGCTTTTGATTTTTGCGATTGTTTTAACTGTGTTAATGCAAGAAAAAAAGGGTTGGATTAGGGTATACTCCATGGGATTTGCGGGACTATTTATTCTTAATTCAAGCATAGCTGTTTTTCAAAATTGGCGGTGGGTTTCAGAAAATAATGCTACATTAATTCAGGAATTGGAACCAATGCGAAAAACTCACGTAAAGATTCAAGCGGGTTGGATGAAATCATTTGAATTAAAACTGAAGCACTTTGAAATTACACCCGTGTATGAACTTGATAGCAATGGTGTATATAATACCTTTCCAGGCGATGCCTTTAGTGGATGGAAAGTTAAGAAGGATCTAAAATGAAGATTGGGTGGCATTTACTTCGGGTAAAAAGTTGGGTAAAAAATGGCTTTCTATTTTTACCTGCAATTTTTTCATTGCGCTTATTGCAATGGGAATTTATGTGCTCCGTGTTCGTGGGTTCCATTATTTTCTCTCTCATTAGTTCGTTTGTTTACATAAACAATGACATTAAAGATGCGGAAGAAGACGCCTTACATCCGAGAAAAAAATATCGTCCCATCGCTGCCGGTTTAATTTCTAAACAACGGGCATTCCTCATCGGAATTGGCTTGCTAATACTTGCTTTTTCTTTACTTTTTATTGCTAAGCTTCCGCTTGCTTTTTTGGGTATTGTTCTTACCTATTTAATTTTAAACATTCTTTATTCCTTTTGGCTAAAAACATTGCCCTTATTAGAACTATTCATTGTGGCTATCAATTTTGTGCTTCGTGTACTGGCAGGATGTGCAATAATTACAGTTAATCCATCCCATTGGATTTTGGTGGTTACATTCTTTCTTGCCTTTCTGATGGTAGTAGTTAAAAGAAAGTCAGAAATTACCCAATTACAAGGCAATGCGGTAAATCACCGCGCGGTATTGAAAGCCTACAGTGTCGGGTTTTTAAATACCCTCACATACATTGCAGCAACAATAACCATTACAGCATATTTGTTATACTCCATAGACCCAGATGTCGTAAAAGCCTTGGGCACTGATTGGTTAATGTATAGCTCCTTATTTGTGTTGATGGGGGTAATTCGATTCATCCAAATAAGCGAACACGGATTATATGAAGGAGAAGGAGACCCAACCACCTTGTTGTTTAAAGATCGGTTTTTGCAAGGAACCGTATTTTGTTGGATTTTGTATTTAATCGGGATTATCTATGTCTGACCATTCCGATAAGCTTGCGCTGTTTGATTTTGATGGAACCCTATATAAACACGACAGCATTCTTGCCTTTTGTCTATTTTATTATCGAAAGAAACCCCTAAGAGTTTGGCGAGTAATGATGCAGGTATATGCATTGGTGCTATGGAAATCAAAACGAATCAACACCAGTACATTTAAGTCTAAATTCATTTGTTTTATTGCAAGTGATTCTGACCAGGAGGTTCGGCGCATGGCAACCCAATTTTGGAAAAATAAAGACGAATTTAACGAAGAGCTTCTGTTGGCTTTAAAATGCTGTCAAGCAGAGAACTTGTGTGTTGTGGTGGTTTCGGCCTCACCAGATTTGTTTATTCTTCCGGCCTGTGAAAAACTAGGCATTAAGTATGTTGTCTCAACTACCCTGCGGATTCATAAGGACGGATATACCTTAGGTACAAATTGTAGGGGTTCTGAAAAAACCAGCCGTTTAAGGGACTTGTTTCCAACCCAACGCATTGTCCAAGCCTATTCAGATAACACCGATGATCTTCCATTATTACAAGCGGCGGAACAGGGTTTTCTTGTTAAGAAGGGCGCTATTCGTACAGTGCCTAACGCGGGTGATTTTCATTAAAAATATACCGCGCATCTAGCAAAAGCTGTTCCTCTAGGTCCATGTGATTACGTTCAGCTTTTAATGTTATTTCTTTTATCCACTGTGGATTAGCGCGCATTTCACTGATAATTCGTTGCACTTCTGAATTTTCAATTATTCGTAATAATTCAACACTCGATTTGGTTGATCTTTGTTTAAAATTATTAATGTAAATCCAACGCTCTCTACCACTTTTCACCATTGGATAACTGCGTAACGTGTTCATTTTATATCCAAAGGTTGATAAGGTGTCTACATTCTCAAGGTGGACTGCAAGTTTAACCAGTTGATTGTTTTGGTTGAAATACAGCACAGGAGAGCTGTTTTTAGTAAAATCAAACAGCCGATTGGTTCTTGCGATAAAAATCTGTGGATCGGGATTATACCAGGATGGATGGTGGTTAAGCACCCATTTCGCTATGGGCATGTGTTGTAGGTTAGACCAATCAAATTGGTTAAAGGGCAAATGGACACTTAATAATATCCCTTGAGAAATATAGGCCGAAACTAGCAGCGGAATTCGAAACCGCATAGAAAAATCATGCATTAAATGAAATACATGAAAAAGTAAGGGTACTGCAATCCAAACCGCATACCGATTAACGATCGCCATTCCATGATTCCAATTGTTCATAGCCGAAACCAATACGGTCATCGAAACTAAAATAAGTGGTATTAAATCCCATGGATCCCATAATCGATTTTTAATCATTATTACCCATCGATATACTAACAGTGCCATATAAACCAATAGAAATAGTCCAATGCTTAATATCATTCCTTGATTTAAGTCAAAATAAAAACCTACAACTCGGGTCATGGAAATGTTCTCTGCAGCAAGAAATCCTGCGTCCTTAATCAAGCTGGTGGTACCAAATAAACTATAAAAATACAGTGAGGGGATAAAAACAATCACCCCATAAAGACCAAACGGAAGCATTGGTTTTATTGCGTATCGCAGTTTACTCCAAACGTATACATACATCCAAAGCAATAGAAAAACTAAGGGTTGATTCTGCAAGGTGGCTAAGGCACACGTGAGTATGGCAAGGTGAAATCGTTCATGTTTTAAAAAAATGAAACTTGCCATCAATAAAACAACCGTAGTTAATTCGGGATGGGTCCATGTGTTATAATAAAATGCCGCACTTAGAAACGCGGCCAAAAAGAGCAATACCTCATCAAAACCAAGCGGTTTTCGGATGAATAAAATTAATATCAATAATAGTATCCAACATGCAAGATTGGTGTACTTAAATGCCTGAATCGGGTGTATATTAAATAAATCCGTCATGCACCGAGCAGGAACATTCAATAAGGAATAAAATACAAAATGATACCCGTAAACGCCCCCGTTTTTGTTTCGATAAAAACCACCGAATTCTTTTCGAATGGGCGCTTTTTCCATAGACTGATCTTCTTTTAAAAAGCGTTCAACCTCATCAAACGCAGCGGCCTTATAATTCGATTCCCACGATTGATGCGCTATAAAATCAGCTTTAAATGAATTAAAATCTACGGGCTTAATCGTTGGTGTGCCGTGATTATACCACGCTTCTGTGGTTAAAATATACTCAATTCCATCGCCGGTAGCATAGGGTTCTGTATTCGAGTAATACCGAAACAAACCCAGTGTAAAAAGCAAAAGAACAACGCTTTTAACAACCCAACCTGGCAGTTTATTGAACATATAAATAAAAGAGAAGAATTAATAAATACCGTACAAATTTGCCGATAAAGATAAATAAGAAGGTTGGCTTCCACGCTGTTTTAAAAAACCCTAAGGCTACGGCTATTACATCACCAACAAAGGGTAGCCAAGTAACAAGTGCTAACCAAACCCCATAGCGGTTGACCTTATGCTCCCATCGTGAAATTTGATCTTCTGTAACACGAATTTTTGCCAACCATTCAGGGTTTCCCAAATAACCAATGCCATAATTTAAATAACCACCCAACGTGTTTCCTGTGCTTGCAACGAATAAACAAACCCACGGATTAAAAGAAAAAAGCATCGCAATAAACAGTGCTTCTGAAGCAATAGGAAGTATGGTTGCAGCTAAAAATGAGGCAACAAACAAACCAATATATCCCCCTTCAATCCAATCCATAAAAAAAGGCCGGATAACCGGCCTTAATTACTTGTTATTACTTGTTATTTTTTGGTGAATTTACGTGTAGCAAACCCATCATTCGTTGTAATCTTTACGGTATATAATCCAGCAGATAAGTCATTTATAGACACCTGCTCAACAGATACTCCGTTAGCTGCATTAAACGCCGTTTCTTTTACTTTGCTTCCCGCTGCATTATAAATTGCTATTACTCCAGCCGTTGCGTTGTTGATTTCCATTTTAATATTCAACACCTCATTCGCTGGATTTGGATAAACCAAGGTAGCAATACTTGCCGATTCTTCATTTATACCAATCGTTGGATCAAAATTCATTCGAACCCACGGTGTAGCTGTTTGATAATACCATGTGTTGTCAAAATAATCAAAGAAGAATGAAGTTTGCGGCTCAGATGAACCAGCAGTAACAACTCTCAAACCTTGGCTATATGCTCCCATAACCGCCAAATACGTTGTATTTGCAACCAAATTTACAGGAACGTTCAACATCAACATTTTGTTTACATTTAAATCCGCTGCTGTTACAATGTATGGATCTGATTCAGATTCAAAAACAAAGTCACCTGTTGCTGCATCAACTGAATACAATTTCACAAACACCTCTGTTCCTACTGTCGTTCCACTGGCTCCACCTAACATTCTAACGTCAATTCCTTTTAAGGTTTGAGCATTCCAAATATCAAATAAATTCCCTGACTCAAAACCATCTACTCCGTTAGATGTAGACCCTGCTGGGGTTCCATTATCACGTGCATAGATGTAGTTAGTTACACTAAATGCTGTATTCGCGATTGCGTTATTTGCAGGCACGTCATCTGTTGAATCAGCCGTCAACGCATGAACTACCGTGTAATTTCCAATCGCAGCCGGAGTAAATGGATTGCTTACCGTTAACGTTGCAGTATCTAACGAAGGAATTGTAGTTGCTGGACTTGACGATGTAAATGCACCACCGTTTACGTTAATGCTGTATTGAACACCAGATTGGCTGTTAATTCCACCATTGAATGCATTGATTTCAAAATCAATTGGTGCGGTTTGTGTGGTTGGGATTTGGAAATATGGTAGTCCCGCAGTTCCCCAATACTTTGAAGTAATGCTTAGGTCATTCGTTGGGTTAGTAACAATCTTAACGTTATCAATATACCAACCATAGGTAATCCAAACATTCGGATTTGTGGCTAAATTCGGATAGTTTGTTGTCCAGCTAAAACGAATCCATACATTTCCTGGATTGGCCGGCAATACAGTTGCAAGGTTAATTATTTTCACGTCAGGATTAGTATACGGTGACCCTCCTGATGCGGAAAGCACGGGCTTATCTAAGTTGTTTCCAACAGAGAAAAAGTTAGTCCCGTCCGTACTGATTTGAATGTCTTGTAAGTCATTAAATCGCGCACCAAACTGCTCAAACTCTAAACTAACTTGGTTTGTTCCGCCAAGTGCAGCAATATTTATTGGAGCGGCTGTAGTTAAATTGTAGGTTACCCCTAAGGCTTGAGTTCCTGGAGTTTGTGTAGGGTCTCCGTTCACCAATTCTGCATAATTTCCACCTCCAGTTGAAGTGATTCCATTAGCAGACCACCAGCCATCAGAGGCATTATTGATGTTCCATCCGTATTCAATTCCAGCTTGGCCGCTATTATCAACAGTCCAGTTAGCTGCGTTATCGAAGTTATCTGACCATATGGTAACTCCAAGTGTTTTGGTGTCCGCAGATGGTTTTGCCGTCATTGCACTTGACGATGGGGCCAAGGCATTTGCCGAAGGAATTAAAGGTTTCTTTTGAGCATACGCCACTGAGCCAAGTGCCACTAAAGAAAAGAGTAAAGTTTTTTTCATGGGTTAATTTAATTTATGGGTCACGTAAAAATAAAGTAAAATATTTATTTATCCTTTTCTTTCTTTTAGAAAAGGCAGTGATTTTCTAAAATCAGTCAGTTGATCATATGAAATAGACTGAAAAACCAAGCCTTCTTTGCCTTGTATAGGTGGTTCTACACAACTACCGTCGGCAGCAATTATACATGAATGCCCATTATAATCTATGTGATTTCCATCAACACCAACTCGATTAACTGCGGCTACATAACATTGATTCTCAATGGCCCTGGCTACTAACAACGAATCCCAATGGGAAATTCTACGGCTCGGCCAATTTGCCACATATAATAACAAATCATACGCTGGATTACCATCTATAACTTGGTTTCTGGCACCTTCAGGAAAACGAAGATCAAAACAAATTTGTAAGTTTATTTTCCAGCCTTTAAATGAGACAATTGTTTGACTATTTCCAGATTCAAACACCGCATCTTCACCAGCAAAGGCAAATAAATGTTGTTTGTCGTAATGTGCAATTACATTTCCTTCTGAAATAAACACTCCTCGGTTGTAGTATAGCCCATTGAATTTAATTAATAAAGAGGTGTAAAACGCCGTATTATAGCGAAGAGATTGTTTCTTCAACCATGAAATGGATTCGGATTTTTCCCATTCCTCAACGTATTCCTCAGCGTTCATACTAAATCCTGTAAAAGCCATTTCGGGAATTAATACTACGTCGGCTCCGGATTGGTTTTTTAGTGCCGATTCAATCCGATTTCTATTTTCTTGTGGATTTTGCCACGCTTGGTCAAACTGCAGTAAGCCAATGATTAAATCTTGCATAATTTCTCTAAGGCATTGGTGAGCGTTTCTCGATCTTTTGCGAAACACAAGCGAATGTGATGAAGGTCTTTTTTAGATTTATAAAACACGGAAAGAGGAATAGCGGCGACACCATGTTCTTTAATTAACCACATGCAAAAATCCACATCATTTTGGGTGGAAATCTGGCTATAGTCTACCGTTTGAAAATAGGTGCCTTCACAGGGTAAGCACGTAAATCTACTCGCCGACAATCCTTTTCTAAAACACATCATGCGTTCTTCATACTCGGTTCGAATCAACAAGGGATTAAAGGTTGGTAAATACCTGGAAATCGCATCTTGCATAACTGAATTCACACTGAACACTAAATACTGATGCACGTTTAATATCCGTTGCATTAGGTTTGTTGGAGCGCACAAATACCCCATTTTCCATCCAGTAACCTGAAGTGTTTTGCCAAAGGAAGAGACCACAACGGAACGCGTTCTTAACGCTTCGTATGCTCTTACCGAAATATGTTCGCTTGAATAGGTTAAATACTCATACACCTCATCAGACAGTATCGTAAGATTTGGATACATAGAAACTAAGTGTATAAGCTGTGAAAAATCTTCGGGACACCAAACACGCCCACTTGGATTGTGTGGACTATTGATAATCAGCAACCTTGTTTTTGAGTTTACCGCCGAAGTAATTGCTTGCCAATCTGGTAAAAAATCTGGCCCAAGTTCCACATGTACCGGAGTTCCGCCTACTAACAAAACCGGAGTTTCATAACAATCGTAACACGGGTCTAAAAGCACCACCTCATCCCCCGCGGAAACTAGGGCTTGAACTGTTGTAAAGATGGCTTGTGTTGCGCCTGCAGTAATTAAAATTTCATCCGTCGTAATTGGGTATCCGTTGTTTTGGTCAATCAAGTCTTTAATTGCCTTTCGCAGGGTCAACTGGCCTTGATAGGGCGCATATTGATGCGCCTCACTTTGAGCCGCCTGAGAAACTGCATTGCGCAGGGCTTGGTCTATTGGAAAATTCGGGAAACCTTGTGCTAAGTTTATAGCCCCGTATTCATTCGCTAATTGCGACATAACGGAAAAGATACTCGGGGTAGTTGGGATAGAATGGGTTGCCATTAATGAGAAAGGAAATAAGATAAATGAATGTCTTTACCTTCTTGTATATCACCAGAAGTTGGGGTTAATAACACATTGGGTTGAATTGGTATATTGCTTGGGTCTTGGGGTGAATTAACTTTCATTGTTGAAATCATAATGGGTAGTGCGGTATTGTTTAAATATATGGTAATCGGATTAGCAAACGTACCGGTATAGGTTCCCGTTGCGGGTGTACCCACAATGCTTCCTCTATTAGATGTAGCAAACCAAGCTGCAAAATTTGCCGAAGCAGACATAGACATTCCGTTAATAAACAAGGTACACTTGCCTCTGAATTCTTGCTTATACCGATTACTAAGGATTGGTTCATTAAGCACTGTATCTATTGTTCCTTTGGGGCTGTTGTAAAAATCCCACTCTTGAGCGATTGCCCCGTTCGGATAGTAACGTTTTGCTGTTTTTTTGAAGCGCCATTTTTGAACCTTTGACAACTGCTCAAATCGATCATAATCACTCCGCTTGTACACATAATGGTTACTATATTTTGTTCCCTCTGGGGTTAGAAAACTCATCAAATACTCTTGTAATAGAATATATCCACCCGTGTTATTTCTTAAATCTATCGCTAAGGATTCTATGGAATCGGCTTTAATCTTTTTGAAAATGTCATCCAAGCGTTTTTTAAATGAGCCGATCGACGTAGGAGAGAATGATGTAACGCATAACACCGCTTTCTTGTCATAGTGTTCATAAGTGATTTGGGCATTATCGCCTAAAAACTCTGGGGAATTTAAGACCTTTCGTAAGCGCGGACTCTTAAGCGCTTTCATGACCGTATCCCCTTTATATACATAGGTTACCGTGGGGGTTTTCATTGGGCTTTGTAGGTTTAGTAAACCCGAAAGCACATAGGAAGACAATTCTTCTTGCGCAATCGAAGTATATGCCTCTATGGGGGAAAAAGCCAATGCTGTTTTTACCATCTGCTGTGGCTCTAAGTGATTAAAAGCTAACAATTCAGAACCAACAGGAAAACTCGATTTCCATGCTTTAGCGATTAAAAACTTCTCGTTCATTTGAGTAATCCAGAATGGAAGATAGTGTCGAGAATACCGATCATATGATAATAACTCCCGCACATTAAAAAAGGTATGCGAATCCCTGATTTCTAATAAATAATCATTTAATATTTGACTGAATTCAAGCAGCGTTCTTTCCGTTCCACAACGTTCAATTGCACATATAAACGCAGAATCCAAAGACCGAGATGACGTGTATCGATACAAATCAGGATGGATTTCTAAGAGCCGTTCTTTTAACTCTTTCAAGTCTTCAATTAATGCCCGTGAACAGATTTTTTCCTGTATAGGGTTCGTATTATGCCTAAAAACAAAGGATTTACAAGATTGTGAAAATCCAGAAGTTAGGAGAATCGATAAACACAAGAACAGCAGAATCTCACGCATTATTCACAAAAATAGAAAAGCTTCGCGTGTAGCTAAGATTATGAACATATTAATTTTATTTATAAGAGATGCCGAATGGCTATATTTTTTAATTTAACACCCAAAAGATTATGGAGGTTTTGATTGTTGGTGGGACGGGATTTATAGGCCAAGCGCTACAAAAAGCACTTGATTTATCTGGAATAGCCTATAAAATTCTAAGCAGGCGCCCCTCCAAAGCCAATCATATATTTTGGGATCCGACAAAAAAACAGTTGGATACTTCTACGCTTGGTTCAATTACCCACATCATTAATTTAGCAGGGGCGGGTATTGCCGAAAAGCGATGGACTAAGGAAAGGAAGAAAGAACTAATTAATTCGAGGGTCGATGCGACACAGTTCCTTTATAATGAATGCTCCAAACATTGTCCGTCTCTTGAAGGATATATCGGGATTTCTGGTGTAAATGCCTTTGGATTTGATGATTCCTTAAGTTACAATGAAACCCACCCCTTTGCAACGGATTTTTTATCAGGTTTAGTCAAGCAATGGGAAGAAGCACACCGCCTGTTTGATAAACTTCCCTCTTTCAGCATATTTCGTCTAGGAATGGTCTTGTCTAGCCAGGGAGGCGCCTATCGAAAAATAGCGGCCCCGATGAAATTTTATATGGGGGCTGTTCCTGGCAGCGGAAAACAACTTGTTCCTTGGATTCATTTAGATGATGTCGTTGGCTTTATTATGTATGTTCTTAAAAGCACACCCGTTGGTTTAATTCATGTGGTTTCGAATAATTCAAGCATGAAGGAATTAACCCAAGCAATAGCCCTCAAAGAGCGTTCGAAAATCATCCTTCCGAATATTCCAAGCTTTATGATTCGTTTAATTTTTGGGGAAATGGGCATGTTGTTAACGGAATCACTTCGGATTGACCACACAAAACTCACCCAAACCGCATATAAAACTCGTTTTAACCAACTATCAGATTTAATTTATGAAAAAGAAAACTAAAATTTTCGTGTTAGACACCTCGGTGTTAATTCACGACCACCATGCAATCATTAATTTCAAGCAACATGATGTTGCGATACCCATCACGGTACTGGAAGAATTAGATAAATTCAAATCGGGAAATGACACCAAGAATTTTTCTGCACGGGAAGTAATCCGTTTTATTGATAAACTGGTGGGAAATGAGCGTTTGAGTAATTGGATTGACATTGAGAAAACATTAGGGAAATTCAAAATCATTATGGACAATGATCCGAAAACACTTAATGCTGAAAAAGTATATGCCTCCTCAAAAAACGATCATAAAATCATCAATGCCGCCCTTATTTTACAGGAAGAATTCCCTACACGCAACGTTATTCTTGTAACCAAAGACATTAACCTTCGGATAAAAGCAAAAGCCTTGGGTGTTGCTGCAGAAGATTATGAAACGGGTAAGGTTTATGAGCTAAAAAATGAATTAGCGCCAGACTATATTATTGATCACGTGGATAGCGACTTAATCCGCGAAGTGTTTACCCGAGGAACTTGCGAGGAACAAGGGGTTCTTGGTGAGTTAAAGCGAACCAATGGCTATTACATTTTAAAAAATGGCAAAACCTCTTCGTTGGTATATTACAACCAAACGTCTGGGATGTTGGAGCGTATAGAAAAGGAATTTGTTTACGGAATCAAACCAAAAAACGCAGAGCAGGCCTTTGCTTTACATGCGCTAACGAATCCTGATATCAAACTGGTTGCGCTTCAAGGGGTTGCCGGTACGGGAAAGACACTTCTTGCCTTGGCTGCCGCGTTAGAGCAAGAAAAAAAGTTTAATCAAATCATTTTAGCAAGACCCATTGTGCCCTTGTCTAATAAAGAGATTGGCTTTCTTCCGGGTGACGCCAACGATAAAATCAGTCCATACATGGAACCCTTATGGGATAACTTAAAGTTTATAAAAGCACAATACGGTGAGCACGAGAAAAAGCACAAGGCGATAAATGAAATGGAAGAAAACAAGAAAATTGTGATTACCCCACTTGCATTTATTCGAGGAAGAAGCTTTTCTAACATCATGTTCATCATTGATGAGGCACAAAATTTAACGCCTCATGAGATTAAAACCATCATTACTCGTGCGGGTGAGAACACAAAAATTGTATTTACCGGTGATGTCCATCAAATTGACACACCATATTTAGATGAATATAGTAATGGGCTTGCGTATTTAATTCAGAAAATCAAGAATCAACCCTTGTTTGCACACGTAAAACTTGAAAAAGGTGAGCGCTCTGAATTGGCAAATCTTGCGAACGACTTGCTTTAATTATGTATGCACTTGCTCGTTCTCAACACGTAAGGTGCGGGCGGGAAATTTTTGTACCATTTGAAGGTCATGAGTAGCCATTAACACGGCTGTATTTTCTTCTTTAGATAACGCTACCAACAATTGCATAATTTCTTCCGAAGTTTCTACATCTAAATTACCTGTTGGTTCGTCGGCAAGAATAATTTTTGGGTCGTTTAACAAGGCTCGTGCGATGGATACCCGTTGCTGCTCTCCTCCAGACAGGGTGTGGGGCATTTGATCCGCTTTTTGTTCTATACCAACCAGTTGCAATACACTCATTGCCCGTTTATGGATTTCCGCTTTATCTTTCCATCCGGTAGCCTTGAGCACAAAATATAAATTCTGAATTACAGTACGGTCCAATAATAACTGAAAATCTTGAAACACTATGCCCAATTTTCGTCGTAAAAACGGAATCTCTTTTTGTTTTATCGTTTTAAGATTATACCCAGCAATAGCCCCTTCACCTTCTGAAATAGACAATTCGCCATACAAGGTCTTTAATAAGGAGCTTTTACCGCTGCCCGTTTTTCCGATTAAATAAACAAACTCAGCTTCTACAACTGATAAATTAACCTCTTTAAGTACGGTCTTTTCTCCTTGACGGATCGTAACGTCTGTTAAACTAATGATTTGCTCCACGTGTCATTTTTTACAAAGATGTAACAGAGAACGAGTCGATTCACAAGCGCATAAAATATCTCTTAACAAAAATGAGTGAAAAACTTTTAACCCAATGCGAATTGAAGCGTTCTGTGCGATATAATTTTGTTCCATGCGAAAAAGTCTCTTTTTTCTATTCTTTATATGGATAGGTGTTGGTTCTTGTTTCTATGGGCAAGAAACAATCAAAACAAATTCTGTTTATCGCGATTACCATCGCGCATGGGAGTTGTATGAAAAAAGTCAATTCACTGCGGCACGTATTGAATTTGAAAATTTTATCAAGCAACCGCTCGATCGAAATGACCCGTTCCTAATTAAGGCTTATTATTATCAAGGCATGTCGGCGTTGGCGCTGTATAACGACGATGCCATTTCATTGCTCAATACATTCAACCAGACATATCAAGAAAATCCATACAAAAACACAATTAACGTTGAAATTGGTAATTACTTTTTTCAGAAAGAGGACTATACTGCAGCGATTCCTTATTATGAGTTGGTCAATAGTTCAGAATTAGATTCTGTAAATAAAGAGGTTTATTTTTTTAAAAAAGGATACAGCTATTTTATTGAGGGCCAACAAAAAGAGGCATTAAACGCGTTTAAAGAAGTTAAAAACTCCGCTGGACAATATGGTGCGATTAGCTTATATTATTATGCGCATTTGAACTATACCCTTGGAAGCTTAACTGAATCAAAAACCGCCTTTCACCGCCTGAAATACCAGCCAGAATTCACCACGATTGCTCCGTATTATATTGTCCAAATAAATCACAAACAAGGATTATATGACAGTGTCATTGCCTATGCACCTTCGGTATTGGATACAGCAGAATTAGGAAACTACAACGACATCGTTCACTTATTAGGAGATTCATATTTTAAACTTAACCAGTATAAAGAGGCTGCCCAATATTTGTTGATTTTTGACAAACGAGCAAAAACTACAAGAATCGACGATTATCAACTTGGTTTCTCTTTAATGAATACCAACCGAGGGGAAGAGGCCATTACCTTTTTGGAGCGTGCCGCAAGATTTGATGATAGCCTTGGTCAAACAGCGATGTATCATATCGCTAATTGTTATTTAAATGCAGATAAGATGTTGCCCGCAAGAAATGCGTTTGAGCGTGTTTCTAAAATGACGGCAAAACCCATATTAGCTGAAGATGCATTGTATCAATTTGCAGTAATTTCATTTAAAATAGACATCAATCCATATGATGAATCCGTACGGGCGTTTGAGGATTATTTAAAAAAATACCCGAATTCAAATCGGAAATCAGATATTTTTCAATACTTAGTTAATGTGTATGCCTCCACCAGTAACTATGCTAAAGCGTTGGAGTCCCTGAATAAAATCCCAAATAAAGATGCTCAACTTAAAAATGTTTACCAAACCGTGGCTTTTAACTATGGGGTTGATTTGTATCAAAAATCATTATTAGACTCTGCCTTTAACACCTTTGGATTAGTAGATAAATATCCAAACGAACCAGAAATAATGGCGAAAGCTAAATTTTGGCGAGGGGATATTTACTTCAAAAAAGCGAAATATAAAGAAGCGATTACAGAATTTAAAACGTTCTTAGCCGCACCTTCGGCTAATTTATTAGAAGAAAAACCCGATGCATATTATAGCATAGCTTATGCCTATTTAGAACAAGACCAATTAACGGATGCCCTGGAATATTTCGGTATTTACCTTCAATCTAAACCCCAAAATGCAGAAAAAAAGCTTGACGCTATGTTTCAACTTGCGGATGGGAATTATTCTCAGGGTAAAGATGAACAAGCCATTAAATATTATAAAGAAATCCTAGCTAAAAAAACAGAACAAGCCGATCGCGCTTCATTTTACTTAGCAAAATCATATGGGTATAATAAGCAACCCTTATTGAAAATCTCGACACTAGAAGAGTTAACCGCGGATTATCCAAAGTCAAAATATATTCAAAATGCATCGTATGAATTAGCCATGAGCTACAAGGCACAATCCGATTTCACTAAATCTTTTGAAGGGTTTGAGCGTTATGTGCTGAATTATCCAAAATCGCCTAAAGTGGTAAACTGCCGTATAGAAATGGCAGACATTTACTATAAACAATGGAAATATCAACTGGCGGAAAGCGCGTATCGATCGATATTATTGGAATATGGGAATAAAAAAGACATCTGTGCTGTAGCAGCAAAAGGACTAATGGATGTGTATGTTGCGATGAAAAGCCCAGAACGCGCAGAAGAAGTGGCAAACGAATACGATTGCGCTGGTTTATCGGCAGATGAAAAAGAAAACCTGTATTTTAATCCGGCACTACAGAGTTACGTAGATAGTAATTATGTGGAGGCAATTCCTAAGTTTAATCAATATTTATCCAAATTTCCGAATGGAAAATTCTCCCAGGATGCACATTTTTATGCCGGTAATGCCTGTTTAAGATTAAAAGATACACTAGCCGCCTTGCCTCATTACGAAGCGTATTTAGCCGGTCCAACAGCAAGCTATTTTGAGCCCGTAGCTTTTAAAATTTCTGCCTATTACTACGAAAAAAAGAACTACGAGTCCGCACGAATTTATTACCTCAAACTGGAACAATACGCCTCAAAACCGAATAACATTAATGCCGCAAAAATTGGATTAATGCGTTGTGAGTTTCTTCTAAAAAACTACCAAGGAGCAAATAATTATGCAAAACAGGTTCGAGAGATTAGCGGATTGAATCAACCCTTAAAAGTCGAAGCAGAATACGCTTATGGAATGAGCGCTTTTTATCTAAATAACTACAGTACAGCAGAACCTTCGTTGCGGTGGTTGGTTAAAAATACCGGAACCATTAAAGGCGCGGAAGCGAAATATACCCTTGCAGAAATTCAATTTAAAAACAACGTACTTGACTCTGCTGTAATCCTTGTTAAAGAATTACTTAAAATGAAACCGAGCTATAATTACTGGGTAGCCAAAGGCTTAATTCTTCAAACCAAAGTACATATGCAACTCGGAGAATTATTAGAAGCAGAGCAAACCATAACCTCCGTTATTGACTTCTATCCAATTAAAGAAGAAGATGGGATTTTAACTGAAGCAAATGCCCTTAAACTGGAGATTGAACGCTTAATGAATCCCACGAAAACTATTGAAAGTGATCCACAAAAAACCATTGACATTAAACCCGAATAACATGAAGTACTTTTTGATTTTATTGATTGGGGGTTGGAGTTCTTTGCTTTTTGCTCAGTCCGATGTGTTTGAAACGGATGGAAAGGGAAATAGAGATATTGAACGTACGCATCGAATCGCTTCTTCTCCAAAAATTATTGACTCCATTAAAACATCTGCTGTTCCTAATCGCGCCTTGCTTGGACCAAAATTAAATGTAAAAATTCAAGTGGATACCATACAAGCTGCTACAATAGAAACAGAACAGTTGCTTGAAAAATTCTATCCCTTTTATTTAAAATTAGGCATGGGTTCCACCTTAATGCCTTTGGGTGAGTTTTATGTTAATTCTACCCGGTCCCGATCAAATTATTATGGACTGCATGTAAAACACCTCAGTTTCTTTGGAGATGTAAAAACGCGCGACAAGCAACAACTTGCGCCAGCTGGCTTTGACCAAACCAGCGTACAAGGCAATTTTGAAACATTTCAAAAGAAGTATACACTTCGAACGAATTTAAATTATACAAACCATGGTTTTCACTATTACGGATTAACCCAACCCGAAGTAGATAAAGATTCGATTGCACAACGGTACCAACTGGTTAATGCACATGCAGACATCAGAACAAATCGGGGCGATACGGGCGTGTTCAATGTACAAACCACGATTGATTTTAGATATACAGGGACTGCTTCGCCTATGGCAGATAGCTTAAAAGATTGGCGAGCAAAAGAACAAGGGTTTAATATCAATGGCTTAGGATACCTTCGCTCTGGAAACAATATGTTTTATGGCAACCTTGGTGTTAGATACAACGGATATGCATATGGAATTCAAGATTCTATATTAAGCCTTTCAGATAGCGGGATCGTTCGGAAAAACACCATCCTAGATATTAATCCTGGAATTAAAAGTACCTTATTGAATAACAAACTAATGATTGATGCGGGCTTTAGAGTAAGTGTTGATTTCGCTCAAGAAACCCGAGCTTATTTCTTTCCTGCAATCACTATGCAATATGCGTTATCTTCCAACCAATTTGTTCCCTTTATTGCACTTCAAGGCCAAGCTAAACAAAGTTCTTTAACCGGTTTCTACCAAGAAAATCAGTTTGTATTGCCAAATCTTCTTATTCAGAACCAAATTAATCCGTATGATATTCAACTTGGATTTAAAGGAGTCGCGGCAAGAAAATTTAGCTACGGATTATCCGCAAACTTCATTAAAGAAAACAACCGGGCATTTTTTGTTACCGATACCTTAATTTCAACAGGAAATAAATTTACCTTGGTTTATGATTCGTTAAATCACACGAAAATCGAAGGACGTCTAGGTTATCAAGTAGACAAGAAACTAGCCATCGATTTAATAGCTCGATACCATTCGTACGAGATGTTCAATGAAGCGAAAGCCTGGAACCTACCACAAGCGGAAGTGATCTTAAATGCTAGCTATAACTTATTCGATAAGTTTTTAGTGAAAGCTGGACTAGATTTATCTTTTGGAAGGTATGCTAAAGTTTATGCATTAGGTGAAAATGTGACCGAACTTAATAATCAATTTGTTTATAACCTAGGGAGTGTTATTGATGGTAACCTAACCTTGGAATATAGATATAACAAACGCCTTTCTGCATTTATTCAACTCAACAACATCGCTTCTCAGCGATACCTGAGATTTTATAACTACCCTGTTATGCCGATTTCCGTGTTCGGTGGATTAACAATAAAGTTTTAATTCATTGTATATCAGTAAGTTGATAAATTAAAAATACTATTAAGTAAAGATTTGCGTTTCCTCGCAAATTTTTATTTATGCCTAAACTACTTTTAATTTATCTTGTCCTTTCAATGCACCTCAGGGTGTTTAGTCAAGCGGTTAATTTTTCTGCCGCATACCAACAACATCCGGAAATTCCTCGCGGATTTTTAGAAGCAATTTCCTATACACATACACGCTTTACCCAAATTAATCCTGAAGAATCTCTAAGTTGTTCAGGAATGCCCCTCCCTTTCGGAATTATGGGAGTTTTTGACCATGGAAATGGATATTTTTTAGAAAATGCTAAACGAATCGAATCCTTAAGTGGAATTAGCATTACCGCTCAAAAAAATAATGTAATGATGCAAGTAGAAGCCTATGCATCAGCCTGTGCAAGCCTCATCCAAAGTTACGCCGTCACGGGAGATAACACGCCAGAATTAATGTATAATTTAATGTGGGAACTGAGTGAAATTCCTCGAGAAGGAAGTATTAATCGGTTCGCCTTTGAATCCAGCGTTTTGGAAGTATTTCGTTTTTTAACCGATGAATCCCAAGCGGCTACTTTTGGCTTTCCATTGTATGAAATCAATATGAAAGACTTCTTTGGAAGAAATAACTATGCGGTGTTAACCGCAACAACCGTTACCATTGATTCCACCGGAATTAAAAACCAAGATCAACTCCATTACCATGGAGGAAATAGTTTAAAATCTATCAATTACGGACCCGCCCTTTGGAATGCAGCACCCACGTGTAACTATAGCAGTAGAAACGGAAGCGCCATTTCAGCGGTAACCATTCATACGGTACAAGGAACCTATGCCGGAGCTATTTCGTGGGGACTAAACTGCAACGCGCAAGTATCCTATCATTATGTGGTGCGCAGTTCAGACGGTCAAGTTACCCAAATGGTCTTAGAAAGCAACAAGGCTTGGCACGTGGGTAATGAAAACGGATACACCATTGGAATAGAACATGAAGGGTATGTTTCTAATGCCGCGTGGTACACGCCATCGCTTTATCAATCCTCTGCAAACCTGGTAAAAGACATTACCCAAAGTGGGTATGGAATAAATCCGAAACGGACCTATGATGGTGCAAGCTCAAGTACTACGCAATTGCTCGGTAATTGCATCCGCATCAAGGGACATCAGCATTATGCTAACCAAAGCCACACCGACCCTGGAATTAATTGGAATTGGAATAAATACTATGGATTAGTCAACGACACCTATACCCCAACACTGCTTACCAATCCTTCAGGAACCTTTTATGACTCTGGTGGGGCAAATGGAAATTACGCGTCTGATGAGCGAAGTGTTTGGGTAATCCAAGCCACGCAAGGAAGTACAATTACACTTCAATTTACTGCCTTCGAATTAGAGGCTTCCTTTGATAAGTTATTGCTGTACAACGGCCCAAACCTAAATTCTCCGTTACTCGGTAGTTTTACTGGCAACAGCATTCCACCAAACATCCAATCTACCGGAAACACCTTAACCATAGAATTTCGTTCGGATTGCGCCACCCAATTGGCTGGTTGGGTTGCCAACTACCATACCGTTGCGCTTACCAACGATATTACTCCACCGGTTAGCACCTTAAGTTATACTGGAACTTGGCAAACGCAATCGTTCACCGCTGCGTTTCAAGATACCGATGCCTCTGTAATAAAACACAAATTCTATCATGTAGCAGCAAGAGCATCTTCAACAACACCCTTTTTATCCAATCAACCGATGGGTTTCTTTGAAGATGAATTTAATGGCAATTCAGGACTTTGGACCAATCAATCAGGGAATTTTCAAGTCATGAATGGATGTTTTATTCTGAACGACGCCACACAGAATAATTCAAACGCGTATGCCCAAGTAAGCCAATCTTCACAACATACGTACTTATATACTTGGAAACAACGAATTACATCCAGCAACGCCAATCAACGCGCAGGAATGCACTTTTTCTGTAGCGATCCAACCCTGCAGAATCGAGGCAATTCCTACTTTGTATATTTTAGAGAAGAAACGGATAAGGTTCAACTATATAAAGTAATGAACGATGTCTTTAGCTTAGTCAAAGAAGATTCAGTTAATGTCTTGGTAAATCAATGGGATCAAGTCTATGTTACCTATAATCCACAAAGTGGATTAATTCAGGTATACCTTAATGCGTTACAAGTGTGTACTTGGACCGATGCCAACCCGCTTCAACAAGGTACCGCGATTTCCTTGCGCTCTGGAGCATGTACTGTAACGTTTGATGAAGTTTATGTCTATAAAAATCACTCAAACAGCGAACTAATTGCGGTTGGACCCATGCAGGAAATTCATCAGCAAAGTGACCAACAGATTCCGAGTGGAAAGATTAGAGTTATTGCCATGGATAGCCTTGGAAACTGGAATGTTCCACATGAAACCTTAGTTCAGGTAGACTGGACCGCACCCGTAATTTCCTCACTAAACGATGGTGCATACTCGGATATAGACAGTGTATATCAACCGATTCTTGAAGGGAATTGGATAGATAATGAGCCACATTCTGGACTGGGTTATCAATCTATTGACATCGGAAGTTCCCCTTTGGGAAATGATTTTGTTCAAGCGCATCCGGTAGCGAATAATACATTTACACTCAGTGCAAACGGGATGGTACCAAACCAAATTTATTATACCACACTTCAGGTGAGTAATCAAGCCGGGTTAAGCACTCAGCTATGTTCCGACGGACAACGCTTTATCAATCACGCGAATATCGAATTGAATAATCCGCTAATGGACGTGATACTCTTTCCAAATCCAATTCAAGACGGGCAATTAAGCATTGAAAATTTGATGTTCCCGGTGGAATTAACGGTGTATGATTTAAATGGCAGGTTGATTAATACCCGTGAAATTACGAACGATGGAAAAACACCCTTGGATCTAAGCACCGGAAGGTATTTAATCAAACTCTCCGGAAACGGACATGAATTAATAAAACAAGTGATTGCCTATTGATGCTGATGATAAGGCAAGCTTCAAACGCCGCAGGCAAATGGGTAGCGAAAATGGATTCGAAATCTTTGGATACATATTCTAACACATCCAAGCCTGCGGCTTTTATAAACGTGAACAACGTAAGCTCTCAAAGGTATTTGGGGTATTGTAATTGTCCCGTTCTTCCCATTCAATTTCTTGCTGTAATTACAGCACGTTTCTAAACCAGAACTTAACAATCATTTATTATCGAAATAAAATTTTTCTTTAGAACTTTGCCAATAATAACAAAATGTTAATTATGCGATTATTCTTGTTTATTCTGTTCTCTACTTTTGCTCTTGGCGTCACAACAGCACAATCGGTATCTTTCGACCATGCTTATCAACAGTTTCCTTCTGTTCCTAAGGGGTTCCTAGAGGCCTACGCCTTTACACATACGCGCATGGTGCCCGTAGATTCGCAAGAAACAACTCCTTGTTCTGGTATGCCTTTGCCTTATGGCATCATGGGGGTGTTCGCGGATGGAAAAGGGTATTTTAATGAGAACGGAAAACTCATTGGAAAACTCAGTCGAATTGGAATAAATGAACAAAAAGATCAGGTTTCTGTGCAAATATTTGCCTTTGCAAAGGCCTGTGATTCACTGTTACGCTTTTGGGAAACAACCCAAAATTCCCGTAAAACAGAGGCGGAAAAAATATATGGTCTCATGGCTGTTTTGACTGAATTTCCCCAAAACAATGAAGGCAACTTATATGCCTTTCAAAGCAGCGTTTACGAAGTTTATTCCTTTTTAAACGATGAGTATTATGCCGCTACGTATAATTTTCCACTATATGCTTTGGATATGAAGGCACAATTTGGTGAAAAGAATTATGCCGTGCTTTCATCCCAAAAACTAACCTTATCTGACGAGGGCATAACCAATGTGGATGGTGTTAAATACGATGCTCAAATCGCTCAACTCAAGTCGGCTGACTATGGTCCTGCCTTGTGGACAGCAGCACCAACCTGCAATTACAGTTCGCGAAATGGAACGGCAATCTCTGCGGTCACCATTCACACTGTACAAGGAACCTATTCCGGAGCAATTTCTTGGGGCTTAAATTGTAACTCACAGGTTTCTTATCATTACGTGGTAAGAAGTTCTGATGGACAAACCACACAAATGGTATTAGAAACAAACAAGGCTTGGCATGTAGGCACGGCGAATCCTTACACCATTGGAATAGAACACGAAGGGTATGTTTCAAATCCGACATGGTATACCAACGCTATGTACCAAGCATCCGCCAACTTAGTTAAAGACATTACACAGAGTGGCTATGGCATTAACCCACTTCGGACCTATCACGGGGCATCCTCAACAAGCACCCAAACGCTTGGGAATTGTTTAAAAATAAAAGGCCACCAGCATTACCCAAGTCAATTACATACCGACCCAGGAATTAATTGGAATTGGGAAAAATACTACCGTCTCATAAACAACACCTATACACCAACCCTCATCACAAATGCCAGCGGTAGCTTTTTTGACACCGGAGGTGCAGGGGCAAATTATCCAAACGACGAAAGAAGAGTGTGGGTTATTCAACCCGTTGGCGCGAGCAACATTACCCTGACTTTTACGCAATTCAATGTGCAACCGGTATTTGATAAGATGATTATCTATGACGGAGCGAACATTAATGCACCGATTATTGGGTCCTATTCAGGAAGTACCTTGCCCGCAATAGCAACCTCTACAACAGGTGCCTTAACCATTGAATTTCGTTCGGATTGTACTACCACCCAAACCGGTTGGAGCGCTACATATGTGTCCTCTCAAAACAACATCGACAATACGCCTCCTTCTTGTGTGGCAACGGTGCCTCAAGTTTGGAATACCCAGGATTTCACTGCCACCTTACAATCGACAGATGCACAGTCGGGTGTTTTAAAATCTTACTACAATGTCTCAGACCGTTCTTCGATGAATGCAAAATTCTTCAGTAATCCCAGTTATGGGTTTTTACGAGATGAATTTACCTTAAACAACCTTCAATGGACAAATCAAACAGGGGCATATCAAGTAAACGCTGGGGTATTCTCCTTAAACGATGCAAGCCAAAACAATTCCAATGCGTACGCCCAATTAACCCAAAACACCGGCTCCATTTATTTATACACCTGGAGACAACGCATGACCTCTAGCAACGCAAACCAGCGAGCAGGAATGCACTTTTTCTGCAGCGATCCAACCCTGCCAAATCGAGGCAATTCCTATTTCGTTTTTTTCAGAGAAGAGACGAATAAGGTACAGATTTACAAGGTTATCAATGATGCATTTACAATTGTATTTGAAGACACGGCTATCATGGCGCCTAACGTATGGTATAAAGTTTACACGCATTACAATCCTTCTAATGGATGGATCAAGGTATATTTAAATGGTGTTTCTATTGCACAGTGGCAAGACGCGAACCCTCTGCTTACCGGAAACTCTGTTTCATTGCGATCTGGAGGCTGTACCATAGATTTTGATGACATCTTTGTATACAAGGCAAATTCACCTACGGAAATTGTTTCTGTTGGGGCTAATAAAGAAATCAGGTACCAAAGTGATCAACAAATTCAGTCTGGTGATATTCGTATGATTGCCATTGATTCCGCTGGAAACTGGTCTGCTCCCTCATCCCAATTGGTACAGGTAGATTGGACCGCACCACAGTTAAATGCCATCAACGATGGAGCAGGCAACGACATTGATACTGTATACACTTCTACCCTTTATTCGAATTGGAACATCGTTGATCCTCATTCTGGAATCTCCTATTTTGATGTTTCTGTTGGAACAAGTGCGGGAAGTACAAACATCAGCAATTGGGTGGGAGTAAACAATGTCAACTCATATAACCATACGCTCGCCTCGCCGGTTTATAATACCACATATTACATAAATAATCGCGCTTTTAACAATGCAACGCTTACTGCTACTTACTCCACGGATGGGCAAAAATTGATTCTAAACGCAGGTTTACAAGAAGACCATTTATTAAACAATGTAGAGATTTATCCGAATCCGAATGACGGTTCTGTGTTGTACTTTAATAATGTAACACAACCCATTCAAATTGATGTGTACGATGCCAACGGAAAATGCGTAATTTCATCAAAACTGCAACAAAACGGTGGGATTCCAATCTCTTTGGCCAATGGGTTTTATCAGGTGTGGGTCAAAAATTCGAATGACTTTGTGGTTAAAAAACTCATAGTTCATTGATTATCTGCCCATTCTAAAATTTTATCTGCTAAAACATTACTGAGTTTAAAATAACTCTCTTTCGTCCAACCGCCAACGTGTGGACTAAGCATTACGCGGTCAGAGGCAAGCAGGTATTCAAACGACGCAGGCAATTGGGTAGCGAAAATGGATTCAAAATCTTTGGATTCAAATTCTAACACATCCAAGCCTGCAGCCTTTATTTTATTAGATGCTAACCCCTGCATTAGTGCTTCGGTATTCACAATTTTTCCACGGGATAAATTCAACAAGTAGAATGGTTTTTGAACCGAATCAATAAACGAAGTGTCTACAAAGCCAAGGGTTTCTTTGTTTTGTGGAATGTGTAGTGAAATCACATCAGCTGAATTCAAAATTGCTTCTAGGGTGCTCTCAAGTACAAACGCATCTCCAAAGCCCTGTTTGTATTTATCATAAGCCAAGACCTTCACATCAAAGCCGCGTAATTTTTTTGCAAAGGCCGACCCATTGTTCCCGTAACCAATGATGCCCACCGTTTTTCCGTCCAATTCTTCTCCTCGATTGTCCTCGCGCTTCCATAAACCACGATTTATTTGGTCATTCGCTCGACACAATTTGTTCATGAGTGCGAGTAACATCCCTAAGGCATGTTCGGCTACCGCATTTCGATTTCCTTCTGGAGAATTAAATAACTGAATTTGGTGTTCCTTACAATAGGCCGTATCGATGTTCTCAAGTCCTGAACCTGAACGGGCAATAAATGCTAAGTTCGGAAAAGAAGCAATTAATTCCGCGTTCAAAAAAAATCGGGCACGAACAACCAAGCCATGCACTTCATTTCGTCGTTCCAATAATTCATCCAGACTCCATTGGGTGGCATCTATGCAATGCAACCCACTTTTAGCTAAACGCTCCTGAAGTATGGGATGAACCTTATCAATAAAAAACACATTCATATCGCACTAAGGTATGCAATGAAGTTGAAAAAATTCATCTGGACCTAAAAAAAACGGCTTTTATAGTTTGATTCTAATAAACTTTTTAAATGTATCCTTGGTGTTTTCACATCAAAACACACAAAGCGCGCTTAAATCGAATTAAAACGGTATTTATCTTCCCAAATAGATCAAAAGAACAGAAATATCGCTGGGCGAAACCCCAGAAATACGCGAAGCTTGTCCGATGGTGACAGGTTGGATGTGCGACAGCTTTTCTACGGCTTCGGTACTTAAACTTTTTAACTGGGCATAATTTAAGTCGCTTGGGATTTGCACGCGTTCTAAGCGATGCATTTTCTCTGCAATTTCCTCTTCCCGTTCAATATACCCTTCATATTTCACTTGAATCTCTGCTTGGACCACCACGTCCTCTGCTATCTCATTGTTTTTCAATGTATTATACAATAAAGTAGAGGCATTTGTTAAGATATCCATAGTTACTCCGGGTCGGGTAAGTACGCTGGATAATTTTACTTGCTGCGTTATGGGCGAAGATTCCATCGCTTCTAAGTGCGGATTCATTTCTTGGGGTGTGATTCCAATGGATTTAAGTTCTTTTTTGAGCCATTGGGTTTGCGCTTCCTTCTTAATCACTTGCTCGTGTTGTGCTGAAGTAATCATTCCCAATTCAAAGGCCTTTTCACTTAATCGCAAATCCGCGTTATCTTGTCTCAACAAGATCCGATACTCAGCGCGGCTGGTAAACATTCGATACGGTTCTTTGGTTCCTTTGGTAACTAAGTCGTCAATCAATACGCCGATGTAGGCTTCGCTTCGTTGAAGCATAAACGGTGCTTTATCGTTGATCTTGAGGTGTGCGTTGATACCCGCCATTAATCCTTGGCAGGCTGCTTCTTCATATCCTGTAGTACCGTTTATTTGTCCGGCAAAATATAAGCCCTCAATGGCTTTTGTTTCCAGGGTATGTTTCAACTGAGTGGGTGGGAAATAATCATATTCAATCGCATAGCCCGGTCTAAATAACTTCGCCTGCTCAAATCCTGGAATTAATTTAATTGCGCTAACCTGAACATCCTCCGGAAGCGATGTACTAAAACCATTCACATAGATTTCAACGGTATTCCACCCTTCGGGTTCAACAAAGATCTGATGCCGATCCCGGTCTGCAAAGCGATTAATTTTATCCTCAATGCTAGGACAATAGCGTGGGCCTGGACTTTTAATGGCGCCATTAAACATGGGTGAACGATCAAAACCGGTACGCAACTGATCGTGCGTTGCAGGATTCGTGTAGGTAATATAACATGGAAGTTGATGCGCCAAGGCCTTTGTATCCCAATAACTAAATTTCGAAGGATTCTCATCGCCGTGCTGGATTTCCATCTTCGTATAATCTAAACTTCTTCCGTCTACACGGGGTGGAGTTCCGGTCTTCATTCTGCCCGATTCAAAGCCTAAGGAAACCAAGTCTTCCGTTATCCCGGTTGAAGCACGTTCTGCGGCTCTTCCACCACCAAACTGTTTTTCACCTAAATGAATAATTCCATTTAAAAAGGTACCGTTGGTTAATACCACGGCACGACTATAAATATCGATTCCTAGGCTTGTTTTAACCCCAACGACTTTATTGTTTTCTACAATGATTCCGGTACCCATGTCTTGCCAGAAATCCACATTCGGGTTTTGTTCCAATAAGAGTCGCCATTCCGCTGCAAACATCATGCGGTCGTTTTGCGTACGTGGAGACCACATGGCGGGACCTTTTGAAAGATTAAGCATTCTAAACTGGAGTGCACTTTTATCGCTTACAATCCCTGAACCACCTCCTAAGGCGTCGATTTCTCGTACAATCTGTCCTTTAGCTACTCCTCCCATGGCGGGATTACAGCTCATTTGAGCAATAGTGTTCATATTCATTGTGAGCAACAACACCTTGCTTCCCATTTTAGCTGCGGCATTGGCTGCCTCACAACCGGCGTGACCCGCACCAACAACAATCACATCATACGTATCTAACATGGTAAAATTTAATCAATGTTTCACGTGAAACAATTTATTTAAATAGAAGTTTTCTTTAGCGCGCATTACCTCAATTTCTTGATCTGTTTTATCGTTGTATCCGACTAAATGTAATACCCCGTGATAACAAACCCGATGCAATTCTTCTTCCATAGAAACACCCAGCTGAGTTGCATTATCTTTTATACGATCCACGGAGATAAATAAATCACCGCTGACTATCGAATCATTGTTATAATTGAAGGTAATAATGTCTGTGTAATAGTCGTGATCTAAATGCTCTTTATTAATAGCTAAGAGCTCTTCGTCGATACAGAAAATCAACGTGATATCTCCTAATTCACGGGATTCCAAGGAGACTAATACAGGTAAGGTTTCCGTTATGGAATCAATAGGTAAACCAGCAATTTCATTGGAAAAGTACTCAATAGAAATCATCGACGAAAACAAACATTAACCACTGTACCACCCGCTTCATACGTTACTTCGTCTGACAGATTTTTCATAAGAAATACGCCGCGGCCATTTTCTTTCAATAAATTCTCCGGTGCCGTTGGGTCAGGAATAGCCTCGGGATCAAACCCAGCGCCTTGATCTTTAACAGAAAAACAAACCCATTCCTCGTTGTTATGAACTCCCACATGAACAGATAATGTTGCATCCAACTTATTCCCATGAATTATGGCATTATTTACCGCTTCTGTTACCGCGATCAAAATATTACCATAAGCGTCTTCACTGAGCGCTAACTCGCCACAAGCTACATCAATTAAACTTTCAACATCCGTAATAGAGGCTGGTGTTGAAGGTAGAGTTACTTCATGGATTAATTGTAATTGATGTTTCATGCTATAAATTTAATCAACTAAATTAAAATAAGTTTCCGCCTTGGATTTATAGTAGATACTAAATGCAGGATCTACCACCTGAAGCATTTCAACTTGCTTTAACTTATCCCGATTGTACGTCTTAATCTCAATAAGGTTACCCTTTATTTGATCTACACCCGATTTTGACTCCCGCTTCTCTTCAAAACCTCGCTCCATCAAGGCTTTCTCGCTTTCCAATAAACGGGTCATGATGTCTTTTTGACGGTTTATCATCTCCGGACTAAAGTTCTTATTGATCAAATCTTTCTCCTGCTGTTCAAGTTCTTTCAACAAGGGATTCAATTGATTTCCCTTGCCTTTTCCGTCTTTATTGAGTTCATTTTTCAACTGTTCCAAGCGCTGTCGAATGGCCGTTTGTTCTGCCGCCATTTTAGCGATTTCCTTGTTGCCTAATCCCATCATGTTCATTCCGGATTGACCCGGCTTCATGCCCGGACTATCTCCTTCCTTATCGCCCGGTTTTTTTCCTCCTGGATTCTGACCTTTCTGCATTTTCTCTAATTGCTTTTTGAGCATTTCTTTCATATCTCCCGGCGACATACTATTGCCTGGTTTAGGTTTTCCATTCCCCGGTTTACTGCAACTTCCACTGCTCTGCATTTGGGATTGCATCTGAGACTGCATTTGTTGTAAAGCTTCATTTAAGAGTAAAGCCAAGTTATTATAGGCAGTCATGACCTGTTGCTGACTTTTAGAAATATCTTGTTTCTTATGATCATCAATGGCTTCTACCGCTGCATTTTGAGAGAAATTGATATCACCGAGTTCTTTGTCTACAAAGGAGGCAATCTTTGGTTGACGTTTGGCTAACGCCAATAAGCTATCACTTACCGCCTTTGTGTCTGTATTAATTCGAATCTGCTGACGTCCTAATTTTTTATACTTAGGATCGGTAGTGTTTACCTTAGAAAATTTACCAATAAGCGCCTCTTGATCAAAGCTCAGTATCATTAAACTTTCTAAAATCTGTCGCACCAATTCCATATCCTCTTCCTGTTGCTGCTGGTTCGACTCCTGCTGCTGTTGATCGAGCATATCGGCCAACTGTTCCATTTGATCCGCTGCCTGCTGCTGGGATTCTTTAGATTTGCCTTTCTTGCCGCTTTTAACCTCTTCTGAGGCCTTTCCAAGTTCTGAATCGATTGATTCCTCCAACGCCTTAGAATCTTCCAAATTAAGCGGACTTTCAAGCTCCTTATTCAGTGCTTTCGTTTCTTCTAATTTCTTTTGGATTTCATCGAAACGCTTATTGATCTCTTCTTGGCGTTTAACAGCATCTTCCTTAGATACCTTTTCGTTTTCAATGTCTTGTTTTAATTCCTCTTGCTCCGCTGCATTTTCCTTAAGCTCCTTCTCTATATCATCTATTTTCTCGTTCACCTGCAACTTCTTCAACATCTCTAAGGTGCGATCCAATTGCTTATTCATGTTTTCAGCCTGCTGATCCAATTTATTCATCTCCTTCTGAATCTCTTGATCCGCCCGTTCGTTGAATAGTTTCTCTAAATCCTCCAGGAGCTTCTTCAGTTCGTCATCCATTACCTCCTCCAGCAGTTTCTCAATCATTTCCTGTTTATCTAACAAGGCTTTATCGATTTCAGAAAGTTGATTCTTTTCCTGAGTGGTTTGCTCTAATTGATCTTTAATTTGTTGCAATTCGTTGGCTAAAGATTTTTGTTCTTCTTGCAGTTGTTTTAATTGTTGTTTATTATTCCAATCATTTGATTTTGAATTAGTTAAGTCTTTTTTAAGCTTATCAACCGACCGTTCAAATTCTTTCGTTTTACTCAATACGCGTTCTAAATCTTGCTTAGTCTGGGCTTGTTGCTCATCGCGTTGTTCATTCAATTCCTTTAAGTCGGGTAATTGATATTGTCCCACATAACTCTTCGTGCTCTTGCTTCCATTCACCCCGTCGTTATCAGAAACCGTAAAATAATATTCAATCTTATCTTCCAATTTCACTTCTTCCAACCTAAAATCTACAGCCAATGAAAAACTGCTGCGCGTTCCTGATTGAAAAGACACCGGCAATTTTCTAGTTTTAAGCGCTTTTCCGTTTCGTAGGATCGTGTAATGAAAGTTCAATGCAGATACGCCATAATCATCACCTACTTGTCCGCTAAAGAAACGCAAACCATCCTGAATTGAATCACTTGCCTCTCCCACTTGAATGCTTGGATACGCATCTTTAATGACGCTTACTTGAAACGTAGAAGAATCCACTTTGTTAGAAAACATGTTGGAAAGCCGAATCTTTAATTTGCTTGAGTTTCGCGCCTGGAATGCATAAGTAAATCCTGAATTCTTAAACTTCTTTGGCGTATTCGCGTGTTGTAATTCAACCCAAGAGGTATTTTTAGAGGATCCATTCCACGTTAACTCACTTCCTTCCGGAACGGTAATGTCGCCAACATTTTGAATTAACTCATCCTTTTTGTTTAAGTAGGCGGGGTAATGAATCTTGAGTGATACTTTACCTAAGACACTTTTACCGGTAACCTTGTACTCGTACGATTTACTCTCATACCCATTCGCTTCAAAGTAAAACGCGCCGCTGGTTTTAACTTTTTTCATCACAAAGTCAAAGCGATTCTTTAAGGCACGTTGCATTAAGAATTTTCCCTGATCCGACACTAAATATACCTTATCCGGAATGCGTTCACCCTTCAAGGTGACTTGAATTGGAATGTTGGCGCCTTCTTCATAACTTCCTTTTCCTTCCGCTAAATAAAATTTAAAGGGCAGGAACACTTGATCGTATTGAATAATGCGGTAGGTTCCTTGGGTAAGAATTGCTGGAATAAAGATTAATAAAACAAGCAGGGTTAACAGCGAAGGAAGTACATATTTCGCGTATTTTTTATTTACTGAAAGGTCAATGGCCGAACTAAAATTAAACACCGTTAATTGAGAAGTTTTCTGCGCAATGGAAGCCGTTAATAAATCTAAATTTTCGTTTGCCGACGAAGATTGACTAATTAATTGCAAGGTATTCGTTAAGCGATCGGCAATATCAGAAAACATGCTGCCAATTAACTGCGCGGCTTCGAGTTGTGACATGCGCTTCATCCATCCGAAGCGTTGCGCCAAAGGAATAAACACCAGGCGAACAAACACCGTAGCATTTAATGCCACAAAGGCCAATAAAAAGAAGAGGCGAATCCAGCTGCTGAGTTCAAAAAAATACGCCAGGCTGGAAAAGAACAAATAGCTGACAGAAAAAACGCCCAAGCTCAGGATGCTTCCTTTCAACAGGCGATTCAAATAAAACTTATTTGCAAATTTTTCAATCTCTGCATATAAGGTTTGTATGTCATCTTGCGGCTTACTCATCTTGGGTAAAAGTAAAAATTCATCGCTACATTCCCTAGTTTAATCTTTGCACACCAGTTAATTGTATTTAAAGATATTTATTTAAAAAGAATTTTATTAAAACTATTAAGGCTGTTCATTTGTGTAAAAATAAGACCCTTTTATTAACCTTGCATTACTATCAACGAGATTTCAACGGTTTGTTAACATAATTTAATTTCATATTAGCCAATTAAACCAAGAATAAATACCCTGTTGTTCACGTGTGTGTATAAGTGACTAAGGTTTATAAATAATTCCAAAAACGCCCGATTTTTTAGTTAACAATCCGTGCATTCTTATTGCAAAGATTCCGCTAAGTTTCATGCATTAAGTCAAATACTTGTATATAAGCGAACCCAATTGAATATTCCTACACTTTTCTTTTAGCAGTTTTCAATACTAATTAACAAGGCTATTCACATGTTATCAAATCACTAATTTTACAAAAAAAACACCATGAAAATCGCCATCGGATCCGACCATGCAGGTTTTGCGCTCAAAGCAACATTAATTACTATCCTTGAAGCAGCAGGACATCAGGTAAAAGATTTTGGATGCTACAGTGAAGACAGCATCGATTATCCCGACTATGCGCATCCGGTAGCCAATGAAGTGGAGCAGGACGCAGCGGATCTTGGGGTGTTGATTTGCGGTTCTGGAAACGGTATTAGCATGACAGCGAACAAGCACCAAGGCATTCGATGTGCCCTGTGTTGGACTCCAGAAATTGCCAGTTTAGCTCGTCAGCACAACGACGCGAACATTTTATCTTTACCGGCGCGTTTCATCAGTGAAGAACTCGCAACAGAAATCTTACATGCATTTTTATCTGCCCAATTTGAAGGAGGAAGACACGCCACACGCGTGGGGAAGATTGCCTGTGGGTAACGGTTTCGGGCTTTGCGAAGTGGCGGATTTTCACCACAAAACTTCATTTGAAAAACCGAACTTGAACCTTGCAATAAGATGTCATAGAAGCACTTAACCCGCCATTTTGCAAAACCCGTGTTATCGCTTCGGTGTTCTTTTTCGTCCGTTGGTTTGTCGGTCGGTTTTGTCGTGCGTTGGGACAGACACACTCTTTGCCAAGCTTGGGTTTGAGCGTTGGCTTGTGCGGCTTGGCAATGTGTGTGGCTGTTGAGCATTGGCATTATTCAAACATTTTTTTAAAGTCCTTTGTAAAATATTCTCTTACTGATTCGTTTACTCCTGTCGGCTCATTATAGAAAAATAGGTCAATTTGAACTTCCTTGTCGTTATACTTAATTGTATGGCCATTGAATATATTTTCATAGCCTTTTGCCTTGTCTTCTGCGTTACCTGTTCCTACTACGTTACCTTTTGGATCAATGAACTTTATAATTAATTTGTTACTGTCTTTTGGTTTTAGCCAAAAAACAAAGTCTGGAAAGAAGTTTCTGTATTCTTGTTCTCTCGTGTCGTAATATGGTATAGAAACATCATCTGTTGTTTGGTCTATTTTTGAGAAATACCACCATTCGTATTTTTCAAGTTTGTCACGATTTTCTTGCAGTTTCTTTAAAAATTCAACTTCTGAAGGAACCCAAACAATGTGTTTAAAAAGTTGTTTGTGTGCTTCTGATGTAAGTATGATTGGATTGTAATAATTTTCTACTAAAAAATCCGTATTTAATTCAAGTTTCAAACCATTATATGAATAGTTGTTTGGTTTGTCTTTGCTGTTAAATAAGTCAAGTTGTTCCTGTAATTGTTGGTCGTTTAGCTTCTTTGCTGTGTAGGCTGCAACTATATCACTAACGGAATTGTATTCCGATTTACTGCCTTTTATAGAATCAATAATCGCTTGTTCTAAAAGTTCAAGTTCGTTATCAGGAAGATTGGCAACTTCAATTTTGTCAAAGTGGTTTATTTCCGTCAATACTGGTTCGAATGATTTTAGGCGTTTTGGTTTTTGATTGAAATGTTGATTTAGAAGCAACAAATTGTCAATTGGTTTACGAATGGAACGAGAAACAGTGAAATTAAAATTCGTTTCAATTCTTATTTTTTCTAATGTAGAAACCAATGTTTTTGATACATTGATTGGTGATTGCATCAAAACAATTTTGTCTTGTACACCTGCACTTTTTCCAACGAATTCTAAAAGGTCGTTGTATTCATCACGGTTTATTGAATAAGCAGGGATTTCTGCGATTACTTCTTCATATTTCGGAATCAGTAATTCTTGAGGTATAGCTGTTTTAGCAATATGCTTAACTATTTTCCAATCGTCAGCATCTTTTTCTCTGCTTAGATTTTCAGTAATATTTTTAATTACTTCCTTTTTTGTAGCAAATAAAAACAAACTTTCTAAAGGCAAGTTTCTTTTCAGAATGTCAGCTTTAGCTTTAATATCAATGTACCTTGAAAGTGTTTCAGTTTCTTCTGGAGATACAATGTAGTCAAGTCGCTTTCTAATACCTGAAACTGGTTGAATTCTTACACCACGTCCAATTGCTTGAAGTACAAATTTTTGTGCACCTTCGTCAACGCCAATATTGATAAAGTTTACAACATTTGGTCGATTACTATCCCAACCTTCTGTAAAGATTCTTGAACCTAGTAAAATATTAATACCGCTTGTTTGTGAGTTTATTTCCTTAAAGTAAGATTTAGTTAATGGTGTTTCTGTGTATTCGTAATTATCCAAAACATTGTCACTCCATTTGGTTGCATCTGATGCAACTAACAAACAAAAATGTTGACCTGCATCTGCTGTTTTAAGTCTGAAAGCTATTTCACGACTATTGTTTAATATTCTTGTATATTCTATTTTTCCATATGATGAAGCATTAAAAACGTACTTTAGTATATCTTCTTTGCTAATGTTTTCAATAATTTGAATAAATGAAGACGGAATTTCCGCTGTATTGAATTGATATGA
>JAIXRD010000021.1 GCA_027485365.1 Cryomorphaceae bacterium
AAGGGATCAGGAATTTGAGGGCTTGGATAATTGTCGGGATAACCCGGATAGGTATAATCCAAGTAGCGTCCCATCCATCCCGAATTATAATAATCGTTGTACCCGCCTCCCATCATCCACACGTCGCGGCTTCGGAAATGTGAACCGTTCATGTTTTCATAGGAAACATTCTGAATTACAGCAAAATTCCCTTGGTCGTACATCGCCTTTGCGGCTGTCATATCTGGATGCAACCCTACCTGTCGATTATCAGGTAAAGTAGTATCTAACGTAATAAACTTCCGAAGGCCATTCTCTGGTATCGCAATGTTCGCCCGGTGATTATAGTATTGACCATATTGATTAATCGGAATCACGGTATTTAATCCATCATTCCCTCCATGCATTTCTATCAAGACCAACACCTTGTCATTCAAGCTATTCTTAGCAATCTTATGAAGTAAACTATCTCCTTCGAAGGCATACAAGGGAACTCCATTAAACTTCATTAACATTCCCGAACTCACGAGGGAAGACAGTTTCATAAAATCTCTTCTTTTCATCGGCTTCGAGTTAAAATAATTGATATTCTGGGGATTGCATCATGGACTTGACTAAAAGCTCTAATTGCGCTTTAACCACCGTATTATTTGAAGTGGATTGGTAAGATGTCCACTCTGTTGTCCAATTTATTACTCCATTGTTTAATAGAATTTCATCTTTGAAATAATCAAAGCGGGCTTGATCAATCGATATTGGAATGAGCCATTCTACGAGGTCTTGAACCAAAACAGTTGGGTCGGAAACTTGCGTAGCATTGGCCTCCACAAAGGGAAGGACATCTAATTTGAGTAAGGAGGTTCCGCCGCTTGAAAAGCCATTGATTAACAACTCAGCAAACTTGTATCGGTTCGCTAGGTAATTGGCAGATATCCAGTACCGATGGAACGATGGTACTTGAAAGTAAGGATCATAACCGGCGACATCTATCGGCTCAAACAACTCCAATCCTTGCAAACTCAACTGTTGCAACAACTGCCCGTAGAGTGAATAGTGCTGGTTCAAGTTAGTTGTTGGATTAGGTCCATTCAATTCAAAAAAGCGTATGGCACCTAAGGTTAAATCTATCGGCGATTTAATAATGGCTCCCATGCTGTTATCACTGGTTGGAGGAGAATCCAAGTCATAGAAATGTTCACTTTGAAGCAACACTTCTAACACACTCATTAAGTCATAGTTATTGGCCATCAAGGTAGTTGCCAAGGGCTCAATAATGTCGGTTTCAATGGTTGGAGTTATTTCGAAATAAACAAACTGGCGATATATTCTTCGCACAATGTGCTTTGCTGTATGAACGGAAGAAAACACCATATCAACCGTGGCCGTTAATTCATTATACACCGATGCGGTAGGACATGTCCAGTTGGCGGCATTCGGGGTTTGTATCGTTTGATTACTAAAGGCTGGAGAAAACTGCTTTCCAGTCACATCATGCTGCGTAGCATTTCCATTATTATCTGCTTTAACCTGGCCGGTTGGAATGCCTGAAATGGGGTCAACGGTTTGAAAAGTGGTATCAATTCCCCATCCTGTCAAGACTTTTGTAAGCGCTTTTACATCTTGCTCGGTAAAATTGGTATAATCCCCAAGTGCTACTTCAGGCCCTTTACCCACGGTGAAAAGCTCTAAAAATTCACGACCAAAATTCTCTTGGGGTGCACTTTTAACATTGAGGTTTCCATCCAAATGAACAAGCATCGCATTATCGATACATATCGCTATAACTAAATCTTTGTAATTCCCTAAGGAATAATGCCTTAACAAGCGAAGATAATCAATCGCAAACTGTGGATTCCAAGAAATCCGAGTCATAATAACAGGAATGTGTGTATGATAAAACCACAGCATACGTTCGGTTAGGTTAGGCCCTGAATTCTTAACATTGCTCAGCCACCAGCACTTGGTTAAATCCGACCAAATATCATTGATTTGATTTGGATCCGGAACATTCGGATAAATCCAATCGGTTCCCGTATTGGGGTCTTTTGGAAAGGCAGGAATCGGATCATTTTGAACCAAGGCATTAAAGGCCGCTTGTGCCGTTAGGCTCGAAAAAGCCGAAATATCTTGCAGTTTTGGTCCCATCGTCGCTCGACGCAGGAGGTGCGCCGCGCGCTGCTTTCCAAGGGTACCGGTAATGGGAGCTAATGAGGCCATAGGAACAAATTGTTCATCCAAGATAAGCAGAAAAATCTAAACAAAGGGAATGATAAAAAAACTTAACTCCGGCTTAACCACTGAACACCACAGAAAGCATAGCCTCTACCCCAATACGTAAAGCGCCGGGATGAATATCAAATTTAGGATGGTGCACTCCATAATTGATTTCTTTTGTTGGATCTCCAACCCCTAATCGAAAAAAGCAAACGGGAACTTTATGGCTATAGAAGGCAAAATCTTCGGCTGTCATTCGCAAAGGCAAGGTTTCAACTAAATCGATACCGAACTGTGATTTCAAGGATTGTTCTACCCGATTGGTCACTTGCGGATCATTCTTCAAAAATGGATATCCCGGGGCACGCTCAAACTCAACAGTCCCCCCATAACGTGTAGCGACTTCATTAACAAAGCGCGTAAAACGCTCAAAAAACTCCGTTCGCCAGGCCTCATCCATCGTACGTAAGGTTCCTTTCAAGGTGCATTCAGAAGGAATCACATTGGTAGAGCCAAGCCCTTCAATTCGGCCAAAACTCAACACAGTAGGAACGCCTTCTGGATGAAATTCGTTAATGATTTTTTGGGCGTTCAAAATCACCTCAGCGGCCATAGACAGGGGATTCACGCAATTCGCAGGCAAGGCACCGTGACCACCTACTCCAATAAATTGCAGATGAAGTTCATCACTTGAAGCCATGTACAGACCGGAACGCACACCAACTTTACCCACCGTCATTTCTGGATATACGTGCAGAGCCACCAAATATTCAGGTTTGGGATCTTCCAAAACACCTGCATCAATCATATAATTTGCGCCTCCGGGAGCCATTTCTTCACCGGGTTGAAAAATTAATTTTACGGAACAAGGCAAGGATTCCCGGTGCTTATGGAGAAGCTCCGCCGTTCCTAATAATATGGCGGTATGTGCATCATGTCCGCAAGCGTGCATTACGCCCGGAACCAGGGATTTGTATTCCACCTCATTTTCTTCTTGAATGGGAAGTGCATCCAAATCGGAGCGCAAGCCAATCCATCGATTGGTCTTTGGGGCTTCAATGTACGCTACCACCCCAGTCTTTCCAACGCCCTTGTCGTGACGAATCCCAAGCTTAGAAAGCGTTTCAGAAACGAACAGCATGGTATTATGCTCTTGAAAAGATAGTTCGGGATATCGGTGCAAGTAGGTCCGATACCCTTTTAAGCGGGTTTCAATTTGATCAACAGCATTAGAAATTTCTTCAGGAGTCATGGCTGTTTAAACTTTGGTACCCCGTAAGCAACAGGCGAAATGATACATAAGCCATGATTAGGCCGAAAATAATTTTAACCCAGGCATCGGGCATTTTAAGTGAAAGTTTTGATCCGATGAACCCGCCAATCACAAAGGTAGCTGCGATTACTAATCCGAATTTCCAATGTACGTTTCCTGATTTTGCGTAGTTCATTACGGCAAGAATCACAACAGGCATCGATAACACGAATAGGCTGGTACCTTGAGCTTGGTGCTGGGTAAAACCGAGTGCATAAACCAAAGCGGGTACGATAACGATTCCACCGCCTACTCCAACGAATCCACTGAGGACTCCTGCTGCGAGGCCAATACTAACCAAAATGGTGATTTCTTGTGCAGTCATAAGACGAAGGTACTATTTTTTTGAAACGTGGGACAGATTGCTGCCTTCGATACAACCTTTACCCCGAACCGGGGCAAAGGTCACTCAGTCAGCGAAGTCCTGAAAATCAATGTTCCATCACAAATCGTTGGCTGTAATTATTCCAGCTTTGAACTCGGGCAGCCGTGCGATGTTGATTGAAGGTTCCGGTATGCACGAGCGTTTTACTGGCTATTCGATCTGAAGCTAATTTATCAAAGTACTCCAAACCCTTGAACATATTGGGCATAATCGTTTCGCTTGCTTTTATCTCCACAACATTGAGTTTATCTGAATCCTGCCAGATCAGATCCACTTCATGACCAACCGCATCCCTCCAAAACCAGAAATCTTGCATGAGGTTG
>JAIXRD010000269.1 GCA_027485365.1 Cryomorphaceae bacterium
ACATAAACCAAGAATGGATCACAGAGCCGGTTGGAATTCACCAGTTTGTTGTTCATGGTTTAGATGCTAATGGCTGTGCATCAAGTGACACAACCCAAATTGAAGTATATCCTTTACCTCATGTAGTTGCCGGTAATGATACCACAATTTGTTCAGGCTCAACCTTACTCTTGCAAGCCAGTGGGGCTATTCAATACCAGTGGTCGAACCAAGTTATAAATGGAAGTATGGTCTCCATTCATACGAACCAAGATTTAAGCGTATTGGGAATCAATGAACATGGATGCCAAGCAATCGACAGCATACACATTGGGATTGACTCTATACCGAATTTAGCCTTTAATATAGCGCCATACCATGGATGTATTCCGGTTGAAATTAATTTACAAAATCAATCCTCCGGAAATTCTTTTACCCAAGTTCAATGGTTGAGCAGCAACGGTGCCATTGCATTTGGTGATTCTGCACAGCTCCTATTTACTGAAGTGGGATGTTTCGATCTAACCCAAACGGTTACCACGGTGCTTGGTTGTACCTATTCAACTACGCAATCCAATGTAATCTGTACAAACCCTTTACCTACCTCTCAGTTTTCACTTCCTCAGACAGCCTTTTCAACCATGAATTACGGCGGAAACTTTACGAACTTAAGTTCCGGTGCAGGAGGATATCTTTGGGATTTTGGAGATGGTAGTGAACCAAGCAATGAAGAACAACCCTATCATAATTTCCCGGACCAACAGGCTGCATCCTATCAAGTCATGTTAATCGCATACAATGAGTTTGGCTGTTCAGATACGAGCTATCAAATCATTCAAATAAGCGAAGAATTAGCCTTCTATGTTCCAAATTCCTTCACTCCGGATGGCAATCAATTTAACAATGTGTGGCAACCTGTGTTTACTGAGGGGCTCGATCCGCAAGCATATCATGCTGTCATATATAATCGTTGGGGGGAAATAATATGGGAAAGCTATGATGCGGCTGTTGGTTGGGATGGCACTTATGGGTTAAACGGTATTTCTGTTCAAGATGATGTCTATATTTACAATATCACCTTCGGATATAAGGATTCGGCAAAAAAAGAACGAATTAATGGACATATTGTATTGATCAAGTAACTGATTAATCCTAATTTAGAGGAAAAATAACGTATGGAATTTCTCAAAAAACACTTTTCAATTTTAATAATCAGTATATCTGTTATGATAACCGGTTTAATTCTTGGTCGATCATATTTAGCGAAAGGTAAAGCAGATCCCAAAATTAATGTGGTCGGAATGGGAGAAGAGACTTTTGACTCAGATTTAATCGTATGGAACGCTTCTTTTAGTAGAAATGATTACGAATTAAAGACCGCGTACTTTTCCTTAAATCAAGACTTAAAAGAACTCAAAAACTATTTAAAAAAGAAAGGCGTTAGCGAGAAAGATATAATCATTGAAGCTGCGAATATTGAGAAACAATACAGTTATGATTATGACGAAGAAGGAAATTTGATTTCTACAAACTTCAATGGCTACAGCATTACACAAAACGTAAAAGTTCAATCTAAAAATGTCGATTTAGTAGAAAAGGTTTCCAGAGAGGTATCGGAGCTCATTAATACAGGAATTGAACTTAACTCGCAATCACCTGAATATTATTATACCAAAATGGCTGATTTAAAATTAAAAATGATTGAAAAAGCAACGAGCGACGCACGGAAGCGCGCTGAAAAAATCGCTGAAAATGGCGGTGGAAGTTTAGGTAACTTGAAAAATGCTGACATGGGGGTATTTCAAATTACGGCAGAAAACAGTTCTGAAGACTATGAATGGGGCGGAAGTTTTAACACATCCGCACGCAGAAAAACTGCTCACATTACCATCAGACTAGAATACGAAGTAGACTAAGCTATTTAACAAAATCATAGGTCTTGAATTTGAAAATTCTTAACTGAACTCCAAATTCATTTTTAATAGACATCGTATTAGTAATAGGCCCAGGAACATAGCGAAAATACACTTGCGCCTTCACATTCCACGCCTTACTTCGTTTAGAATATCCTGTTTGGTAATGAAAGATCCCAAGTCCAGCGCGGACCGAAAACTGTCCTTTATCGTAGCGATCCGTATTGCTTTTAATCAGGTAGTTATACTCCGGGGCTGCAAAAATCTCGATGATTTCTCCGCGACAAGAACGCCCTTTTTTCCGTTGATTGATTGGGAATAAGGATTTACGCACATTAAGTCCGGCGGTCAAATACACATTATGCATTTGACTATTATCCGAGGGAGCAGCAAAAGGGAGCGTAGCTCTTAGTCCGATTTCTGGTTCAAAGTAATTAAGAACGGACCGGGTTAATCCGATAGAGGCAGTATTGAACTGTGCATCTTTAAAGGTTCCTCCGGTGTAGAACCCAATATTTTGCTTTTTACGCATATAGGCTTGCGCTGTTGTTTGATGAAGCATAGCCAACGATAGGAATACAATGAAAAAACGCATGAGGTAGATTTTACCCTACAACCCATGCGTTCAATTTGGTTACAACTAATTAGGAACTAAAAATCTTTCACCGCTCGAGAACAAAAGTTAGAATTCCCATTGCAATAACAGTTTGAGGTGCCTGTTCCAAAGTGTACTGTATAGTTTTGACTTCCATTTTTGGTTGAGGTCCAATAATGCCAAGAATGAAAATACCCTAAACTCGCCTTCATGCTATAAACAGCGAGCAACTCGTCTTTCGATGGTAAGCGCCATCCGGCACCACCTTCACTGTAAGAATTAACAATTGAAAGTGATTCGTTGTAGTTATTCCCTGTAGATTTGGTGACCTGATCTTCTTTGGCAACAACTACACCGTGTTCACCAGAAGCATCCAATTTGATTACAATGCCTCCAAAAGCTTCTTGACCGACCTCATAGGTGGGCTGACGATGTTTGTTACATGATAATAAAACAGCTGTTGAAACAGCTAGACAAAACATGATGTTTGTTTTCATGGCAGTAGATATTAAAAGGTTAAACAAGACATCAGTGGTTCAATTTGCGCGCGGAAGGCTTGTTGCCCGGAATTTCCAATCATACCCTGATATTTCGCATAACGGAACGATAATTTTAAGGTTGCCTAGACGTTGAAATTTCCAATTGTTCCCCACAGCGCGCGATAACTCCCATCCTTGTCGTACAACAGGGCTTGTTTCTCCACATTAAATTCACGACCGCCTCGGTTATCATTACCTACACCGGCAATGTAGGCCCAATTTCCCCAATTGGATGCTACATCATAATCCACTAAACAATACTCAAACCATGCCGCGCCATAACGCCAATCTTGTTGCATTCCAAACACCCAATAGCTCGCTAAGATTTGTCGCATGCGGTTTGAAACAAAGCCCGTTTCACGAAGCTCATTCATGCCCGCGTTGATTAATGCTTCGCTGGTTTTTCCCTGGGTCCATGCTTCAAATTTTGCACCATCAAAATCGGTATACCGTGCTTGTTGACCAAGCCCATGGAGTTGAAAATAGGCGTTAGGGAATTTCTTGAAACTGAAACGAAAAAAATCACGCCACAACAATTCAAAGATAACCCAGTAGGTTGATTCATTGGCTACCACTTCACGTTCAAAGCGTTTTATTTCACTATAAATCCTACGAGGGGAAATACACCCTTGACTTAACCATGCAGAAAACTTCGAAGAAAAGTCTAGACCAGCCAACTGATCGCGTGTTTCTTTATAGGTTCGAATCGCTTGTCCTTCCCAGATAAAATACCTCATTCGCTTTTGTGCTTCTATTTCTCCCCCATGCAGCCACACGGAATGCAAACTTGTTTCACTGGTGAAAGGGGATGACTCAATTCGTGGACTTGTAATTTGACGGGGGGCATCAAAGGGTTCACGAACAACGGACTCTTTTTCAGCGAGCTTTCTGAATTTGGTAAATAGCATTGGAATATCCCGAACACTAAAGGGTAAATCCTCGGGATGAAAAAGCGTACTTGTGGAATAGGTTTCAAAGTCTATCCCTAGTCCCAACAACTGCTGTTTAACGGATAGCTGTGCTGTTTTCTCCTCACTCCCAACTTGCTTTTTGGTATAAACCTTACGAATGTTATATAATTTACAAAGACCAGCGATGTGGTCTTCTGCGGATCCTTCAACAACTAGTACATCACCACCAATTTGTTGTAATTGACCCCTTAGGTTGTTTAAAGATTCCTTAATAAAGTTCATTCGCGTGTTTCCAATTCGAGGAATATCCAATTGCTCAAGGCGGGTATCCGGTAAAAAATATATAGGCAACACTTCCTCATTCTCTTCGATTGCCTTCAACAGGGTTTCATTATCATCAACCCTCAAATCTTCCGTAAACCACACCAACCCTCGTTTCATAAATGTTCAATATGTTGTTTAATTTCTTGCGCTTTTTCTAAGATTAATTGCTTTTGTGCATCCTCCATTTTATCCCAAACTTTATACATCATCCCTATCCTCGGATTTCGCTCAAGTAAGGACCGATTTCTATAATAAAAATCCCAATACAAGGTATTAAACGGACACCCTTTATCTCCAAATTTTTCTTTTGTTTTGTAGAAACACCCCTCACAATAATTACTCATTTTTTGGATGTAAGCACCCGAGGAAACATAAGGTTTTGAACCCACAATTCCCCCATCAGCGAATTGGCTCATTCCCCGTGTATTGGTTATCTCTACCCATTCAAAAGCGTCGATATAAATCCCCAAATACCACCGATCTACCTCATCGGGATGTACACCAAGCAAGGAAGCAAAATTACCGGTAACCATTAAGCGTTGAATGTGATGCGCATAGGCATGTTCTACCGATTGCTTGATGGAATGATGCAGGCAATTCATTTTGGTTTCACCCGTCCAAAACCATGTGGGCAGCGGCGCTTCATTTCCAAAATAATTTAGTTCGGAGAATTCGGGCATTTTAGCCCAATAGATTCCACGCATATATTCGCGCCACCCAAGAATTTGACGAATAAATCCCTCTACTTGATTTAAGGCGTAGCCTGTTGGATTGTTCATGTAGGCTTGCTCTACTGATTGAATCACTTCAAGGGGACCAATCAACTTGACGTTCAACGCAAAAGAAATTCGCGAATGGTACACGTACCAATGCTGCGTTGTCATGGCATCTTGATAGGTCCCAAACAAGGGAAGTGCTTGTTCAATAAATTCGCGAAGTAAGGCAAGTGCGTCGCTTCGTGTAATGGTCCAGTGAAATAAGGTAGGATTAATTTCTCCTATGGTTTGAATGGATGCGCGTTGGATATCTTCGTATACCTCCGTTTGGTCTGTTGTATGAAGTTCCGTTGGAAAAATCACCTCATTGGGCGGAAGTTTTTTACGGTTATCGTGATCAAAATTCCATTGTCCGCCCACCGGTTGATCCTGCTCCATTAATACCTGATACTTTTTTCGCATGTGTCTATAGAACGTCTCCATGAGAAACGTTTTCTTCCCTTTAAAAAAGGCTGAAAGATCTTCCCTTTTCGTTAAAAAATGTTCGGAATCTACCGGTGATAACGGGATGTTTGACTGCTTAAAGTAGGTATCTAGGCGGTATTCATCAGGCCATTGGTAAGAAATCGTTTCTGCTCCTGTAGTTTTCTCTAGGGCCGAAAGATTCTTGATAAAATCTTGTTGGTTGTTAGGATCGTTGATTTTGAAATAACGAACATGATGACCATTCGTATTCAACTGGGTAGCAAAGGCTCTCATTGCGGCAAAAATGGCGACTACTTTTTGGATGTGATGAGTAACGTATTCCGATTCGGATTTTACCTCCATAAGCACATAGCAAACCGACGAATCCACCGTATTGAACCAACTGTGATTCAAGTTGAGTTGGTCGCCTAAAACAAGTCGTAGTTCACGTATTTCCATTCGTTTTATTAGTTCTGCAGCGATCGCTGCAATAAATCACTTCTTCCCAGACACGCTCCCATTTTTTTCTCCACGAAAAAGGACGTTTACAAACCGGACAAATTTTCTGCGGAAGATTCGCCTTTTTAACGTTTTTCATGTTGAACTCTATTTGGTGAAACATGTGTAGCCAATACTTTTTTACCAAAGGTTCTGGCGTTAGGCGACTTTTTTATTCCATACATGATATCAGAAGCATGTTTACGAGAAGTTTCTATGTCTATAATCGGTAAGGGGTAATCAACGCCGAGGCGACACGCATAAAATACTTGGTCAATTTCACTCATTTTCCATGGTTCATGTATCAAGGAAGATGGAACATCTTTCAATGCTGGAATCCATTTCCTTATAAAATCTCCTTCCGGATCGTGCGCTTCCGAATTTTTTATTGGATTATAAATTCTTAAGGTATTTACTCCGGTTAAGCCGGCTTGCATTTGAATTTGGGGATAATGTATACCGGGTTCATAATCCAGAAACTGACGCGCCAAGAAATGAAGGTCTCTCCAATCTTGCCATAAATTGTAAACAAAAAAGGAAACGACCATGGCGCGCATACGAAAATTCAAATAACCGGTAGCAACCACACAGCGCATGCACGCATCCACTAAAGGAATCCCCGTTTTACCCTCTTGCCAGGCGCTAATGAACACGTCATTTTTCACCTTGCCTAGGCCTTCAAATGCCGAATTAACGGGCAAGAATTCCATCCGACATTCGGTTTCAAACTTTTGAATGAAATGGCAATGCCAATGCAATCTTGAAATGAAATTAGCAAGTGAACGTGCATTCCCGCCTAGCTTTTTTGTACTCAGAGCACGCTGATAAACTTGTCGAATGGAAAGGTTTCCATAGGCTAAATAAGGAGACAAGCGACTGCACGATTTTCTGGCTGCCTCAGGCTTGGAAATATGTAAAGAATAGGTTCTATGACGGGCCTCAATAAAAGTATCCAAATAGCGTTTGGCATTGAGTACTCCCCCTGGTTGGAAGGTTTTATTTGAGGTTTTAATTGCTTCAGGCAAGGAGGTTTCATTCGCTAAATCACATGAGACATTGACAGAAATTAACTGCTCGAGCATAGGGTCGTCTAACGGCGCATGCATAAATTTAAGCCATTCTTTGTCCCAGGTTTTGCGATGCTTTAATCCGCGTATCACGCCGTTGGATTGAAATTCATACCATGGAATTTGCTTTAACTTAAGTAAGGCCGCAATTCGTTTGTCTCGATTGTATGAAATCCAGTTTCCAGTTTCTTGATGGGAAAACACCCCTTGAATATCATAGTGGGTACTCAATGTTTCGAACACCAAATCAGCACTGCCGTGTACTATGGTAACAAATTGATTAGGTAAGCATTGTTTTAGCTGATTCAACGACTCATATACAAAGCGCCAATGACGCACATCCGAATCCTCTGCCTCCATCAATTCAGGTTCAAAAACATACAGTAAAATAAGGGGTAGACCCTGTTCTATGGCTCGCTTAAGCGGTAAGTGATCGCTAATGCGTAAATCACGTTTAAACCAAAGCACATTTACTTTCATTATGTGAAAACAACCAATATGGAAAAGTGTTTCACAAGAATTCATGGTTTACTTACCTTTGTTGCATGTCACGATTAACTAATTATTTATTTCTCCTGTTTATGGGGATTGTTTTCTTGGGGAATTCGCAAGAAAAACAAATTCAATACAAATCCGAGTACTTTGTGATTTTGGTTATTGATGGCCCAAGATATACAGAAACTTATGGAGATACCAGTTGCACTTACATCCCCAATTTATGTAACACCCTGATGCCTCAAGGAACATTCTTTTCAAACTTTCGCAACAACGGACCAACCTATACGGTTCCAGGACACACCGCGTTAATGACAGGAATTTACCAACGTATATCCAACGTGGGTGCAGGTTTACCAAGAAATCCATCGTTATTTCAGTATTACATTAAGGAGCGTCATACCTTAACTACGGATGCTCAAATCATCGCCAGTAAAGGCAAGTTGAATGTATTATCCAATACAAAAGATCATGCATGGAAAAATAAATATCGTCCGTATTCATACTGCGGACCTAATGGCAATGGGTTGAGTTATGGTCCTGACCGAGAAACGATGGTTAAAGTGAAAGAGACTTTATCTTCCACTGTCCCTCCCCATTTGATGCTGGTTAATTTATTGGGAGTGGATGTAAATGGGCACGGCAACGATTGGAAAAAATACCTAGAAAACATCAAGAATACGGACGCCTATGCCCTTGAAATATGGAATACTATTCAAGCGAATCCTATGCTTAAAGATAAAACCACCTTATTTATAACAAACGACCACGGTCGGCATACAGAAGGGCACAAAAACGGATTTGTTAACCACGGTGACGGGTGTGATGGGTGTCGGCACATATCCTTATTAGTGTTGGGTCCAGATGTTCCTAAGAATCAAGAAATAACCACGGAGGCAGAAATGATTGACATACCTGTTACGATTGCAAAGATGTTACATATAGGATTTCCGACGGGTAAAGGAAGGTTTTTATCTGAGATATTCAAGAAAAAGAGCGAATAAAACAACCGATTTACAATGCTCCATTCTCCACGTATTTTTGATAGAGCCTGCGGTATGGATTCTTTTTAATATTATACGGTGTATTTCTTGTCGTCCGACGAATTACCTTGTTCAGCATCAATTCTTTAAACGATCCTATGGTACCATTCTTCATGGCAGTCAAATTCCAAATTGGAAGATTTCCAAGCGTATCTATTAATGACGCTCGAAGCGTAATTGAATTAGTAATTAATGTGGTTCCCGTTGACTGTTGAAAGAAAATGGCAGTTGCTTCTGAAACGGGTTCAAGAATTTGAACATTTGATTCAAACACGGCATCGACCTTAAGTAATTTACACAGTTCTTTCGGCGAAATTCTACCTTCATTGTATCCTGCTGGAAGCGCAACATCATTGGTGGAATTTAAATCTAATACCTCAACGAAACACTTCCCTTCATTCATCCGGCGTGCAAAGGATCGAATCAATTGTTCTTGCAATTGACGCTGCTTTTGAAGGGTTAACTCATTGAATCGGTCGTCCGTCATCCAAATCTTACGTTCAATGGTTGTTCTTGGCGGCAATACCGCAATGGCGTGGTGTTTTTGTGTGATCTTAATGATGTGCGGAAGATAGTCAACACTCACACAGGAATAGAGAAATAGAAGAAATAAAAAAGGAGCCAAAGATTTCATAATTCAAAGGTAAAAAAATGATAGATATCAGATTATGTGTTACTGAGATGTGTTAATTTTGCCCTATGAAAAGAGGGGTTGCACTCTTATTGATTTTGTTGTTTTGTGGGAAGTTCATATACACATCCTTTTGGTTAATTTATTTTCACATAAATCAGCAAGAAATTATACGGCTTTCTTGCGAAAACAAGAACAGACCTGAGTTAAAATGTAACGGAAAGTGTTACTTGGCAAAACAACTTAGAAAAGCTGATTTTGATTTAGCTGAACGT
>JAIXRD010000260.1 GCA_027485365.1 Cryomorphaceae bacterium
CATAAACGTGGAGTCTGGACTAGCCCAAGCAGCATATATTGTGGTGTCGCCAAAGGATTTTTTCCACCAATAACCGCCGTTGCCTTGAGCATCTCGCATCGCTTTCGCATCGAAATATCCGAAGTTCTGATAGGTATTGTTATTGAATCCAACAATATTAAGGTCAAATACAAATCGCCCATCCACAAAACTTGCTGGTTGTAATTGGGTTCCCATGCTCCCTGCATAGTTGCTTGTGGCTACCCCAAGGTATTGTTGAGAAAGAAAATAGCTAGAAAAAATAAAGCTTAGGGCGAGTGTAAGATATTGTTTCATAGTAGCGTTTGTTTAAATCTAATAATTAAATTGAATAATGAAGTCATTGAGATACGTTGTAATTGAGGATCCGCGTAAACCCAACGGGGTAAGTTGAATTGCGCGCTGTCCAGGACGTTCTTCTTGATCAAGCAAATTACCTTGAAAATCCCAAAAATATAGTTTGTTTTCTAGGGCATCTCTCACTATAAATAGCGATTGAGCATTTTGTGGCAAAATGAGCTCTGAGATTTCCGAATGATTAATGGCTTTATTCCATCGAACCTTTCCTTTTACTGTCAAAACAATAGACTTCCCGTCATGAAATAGCTGACCTATATCTTGTCCTAATTTAACTTCCCCACTAAATTTCCAATACGAAGGTACCTGTATATTTATGGTTTTTGAACCGATAATTTCTTGCATTCCATTCGGTCCGCGCTGAATGAAACCACTACGTGTAAAAGAAATGAAATCGGCGATGTTTGCTTTAATAGTTTGCCGTTTACCCGTTGTATAATCTATGTTGAGTAATTGATTATCAGTCTTAATGCTTATCGTTAATTTCCCAGATGTTGAAATTACATTCCATGCTGTAATGTTATCTTTAATCAGCAATCGTTTAAGCAATTTTCCAGAGCTCGTAGCATAGAAATAGATTCCTTCTTTCCCTTGAATCCCAAATGCAGCTTGTTTGTTTACGATACATTGCATTGGATCTCCTTCAAAAGCACCTTTGATTTCATACTGAGGCCGTCCCATTTTATCTATGATTTCCAGGTGATTTTCATGAGGAAGTAGGATAAACTCATTTTCTAGATTACTGGTCGCTAATGATTTTGGTTGATTTGATAAGCTGGAATTAAGTGGTTTTCTCCATTTTAAACTCCCGTTTTTATACCCTATAAGTTCTTTTTCCACCTCCATAATCACATTGCCTCTACCTGATAAGGCGCAAAAGGATAAGACCGGTAGGCCGGGATTCATGGTAAAATAATTTTTAGTCTCTTCGATTTGTTCGCTTGATTTTTCTGAACCAAGAACTTCTATTTTGGTTTCGACAAGCCTCTTTTCTACCCAACTTATACTGCTTGAATTGCGGGAACTCAAGCTTCGCTGGGAAACTGTTTTCGGCAAGGGCGCTTTAAATAATGCGATGTTATCCATCGCGGTGCTTAGGGATTTTCGCATTTCTAATTCAAGCAATACGGCATCCAAGGCGGATTCATCAGTCGTAAGAAATCCAAACCCATCGACACTGTATGCCAGGATTTTCTTTTCTTTTATTACGCCGTCTCCTTCAAGGGTTAAATTGAATGTTTTGCAAATTGGAAAATTAGCAAAGTGTGCTCTTTCCTGGTTGTTTTCCATCTTATGAAAAAAGTCATTTAAGTATTCGCTTAGCGTTACATCTTGATTCATATCGAAAATAAACACAGGCTTTTGGTTTACGTCAATTATGATTGCCCCATTCTTAACTAGGTTCTTAATAGGACTCCGTCTAAATTCTGAATCTGTTTCAAATAAGTAATTCCGTTCATAAAATTGATACGATTTGGTTTCTTTCGGAATTAAACTCCCAAACAAGCCTAAATCATCAATCAACGTTTTCTTATGCCGCTTGAAATCCGAACTTGTGTAGCTGATTTTATAGTCGGATTTGACATAAACATCACGCGTTTTATTTAAGGGATCACGTAAATAAATAATACTATACGTAGATTGTGGATCTATATGCCAAGGGGAGAATGATTTCTCCTCGTTTAACTCTAAATCATAATAAAATAAGATAAGCTCATTCCCTTTGAAACGCCCTAAATACTTGCCAAACTGAAAGGTGTTCGGACCTGTGAGTTGAAACGAGTAAATTCCCCGTTCGAAAGTTCGTTTAACGCGTTTAATTGACCATTTCTCTTGGGTTTGAAAAACAAGTATATTTCGATTTTTACTAATAAAAGCTGAGGAGATATCTTTGACCTTAGGCATCAAAGAAGTAAACACATCAATATTTTTCTGATTACAATCAACTTCTAGGTTTTCGAGTTCAAAGTCTTTTGGGTGGTGCAGGGCGATTATTAATTCATCCGCTTTGGGATCAAAAAGAGACAAATAAGATTGTTCTTCTGATGAATCTATCAGGGAGTAAACGGCAAAACTCGACCAACCAACAAGTATTAAAATGAATACAATTAAAAGTACTTTCCTTAACATAAAGCAAATCTAAATGTAAACATCCACCGAAAAATAAGCTCCGAATAATCTAATGAACATTAAGGTGTTTATCTTCAAATAAATAAGGTGGTTTGAGCCATTTGGCGCACAATACCGAATGTTTTCCTGTGCATTTCGCAAAATCCATGTTGTTTAATCGCAAATACGTGCACTTTTGTTGGGTATCCTTTATTTACATTCCATCCGTAAACGGGAAATTGTTCATGTGCTTTTTCCATGAATGTATCCCGAGCGGTTTTGGCTAAGATAGATGCAGCGGCTATGGACTGGCACAGACCGTCTCCTTTTATGATGCATTCATGTGGAACCTCTAGGTAAGGTTTAAATCGATTCCCATCCACAAGGATGTATTCAGCGCGTGTACTTAATCCATCAAGTGCTAAATGCATCCCCAAAATACTTGCATTTAAAATGTTGATTTCATCGATTTTGTTTTCATCTACATAAGCAATGTGGTAGGCGAGGGCCTCTGCTTTTATTATCTCAGCTAATGCTTTTCGTTGTTTTTCATTTAGTCGTTTGGAATCATTCAGCCCGGGAATTGGACTCTTCAAAATTACAGCTGCAGCCACTACGGGTCCAGCCAAGCAACCTCGTCCCGCTTCATCACAACCTGCCTCGTGTGTTAGCCCTGATTTTGAAAAAAGCAAGCCCTTATTTTTTAAACGTTCCATTTTTGCTAAATTCGCAATAAATTAATTATCATGCGAAATATATTCCTTGCGATTTTTATAAGCTTTGGGTTCTTTAGTTTTGCTCAGCAAATTACGGTAAGCTCCAAATTGAATGCATCTGAAATTACTAAAGAGGCTAAATCTGGACATTTTCAATGGGTTTTTCCAGCGCAAACAACCGCGGAGACAATTCAAAATACGGCTAAATATTATACTTCTTCCTTTACTTACACGTATGATGCAAGCACGCAAAAAGTAGATGTGTATCCAGTGGTAGATTCAGATGAAGTTAGACGCATCATGTTGCGCTTTCTTGGGGCAAATCAAGTAAATAAAATAGTTGTTGGTGAGGAGTCTTACGAGTTATATTCGTTTTATGAGAAATTTATGAAAATTAAAGGGGAATAATATGAAAGCAGTATCTTCTTTTTTATTATTAAGCGTCTTAATTAGTTGCGCAAGTATTAAGTCAGAATACGGTATAGTCAAGGTTGATGAAACCGCTGCGATTAGTGTAGCTGAATTAGTTACTCGAATGGATAAATCAAAGGAACCACAAACTGTCACTATAAAGTCACCTCTTTCTGCCGTTTGTCAAAACGCAGGGTGTTGGGTGCAGGTTCCTAAACCCGACGGCAAACCCCTCATGGTACGGTTTAAAAATCATTTTACTATTCCACCTGCAACGCCATTGGGCACTGAATCCTATATCCATGGGGTCGCCTATTGGGATACTGTGTCAGTTAAGGCTTTAAGGCATTATGCTGAAGATGCAGGAAAGAGTGTCGAAGAAATTAATAAAATTACCCAACCAGAATTCAAGTTGAATTTCGAAGGAGACGGAATTAAGTTACTTTCCGAAAAAGGAAAAAATAAATAACAACGGCAGATATTATGTTAGTGATTAATCCCCAAAGCCAATGGGAGGTAATAAACCATGCCGTTAAGTTGACCGGAATAAGTAAGATAGCCAAGAGGTGAAATTTCCCTTGATGTCCTTTGTCATTTAAATTCATAAACACGATTCGGCGTTATTAAATAATCTAACGGAATATCGGTGTTTTCAGCTGGAATAGAGGGAATTGGTTCAAAGAAGTTTAGCCCAATCTTAATAACATCTGGCCTGCACAATGCTAAATATCTGTCATAAAACCCCTTTCCGTAACCCAAACGATTTCCTTGAACATCCGCTTGTAAAAGGGGAATAAATATTACATCTAATTCAACTGGATTAATTGGGTTTTTTTTGTGAATGGGTTCGGGTATGTGATATGAATTTAACGCTAATATATCTCCCGGTTCAAATGGGACATGTTGCATGGTACCATCCGAAAAGTTGCTCACCGGAACAAATAATTGATTATGTCTTGCAAGATGCTTCAAAATATATTCAGTATGTACTTCGCGCTGAGATTCCATGCTTAAAAAGCAAGATATTCGCTTGTCGCGAAAACTAAAGCAAGTACGTACTTGTTTAGTAATCTGTATCGAATAGTATTCTAATTCATCAGCGCTAAGCGCCTTTCGTTGGGTTTTAGCCTCTTGTCTTAGGTTATGTTTTGATGTCGAGAGGTTCACAGGCGTGATTTAAATTAATACATTTGATGCATCAAACTATACAGATGAAGGCTAAATTTACTTACTTTTTGTGGATGCTCATTTTTCCTTTGTATTTCTTTACACAGAAAGAGGAAGTAGAATTTACAGATGAGCCTTTTCAGCCTAAAACTTTCTCTTCAACTCGAATAATTTGTGGACATTCGGTTGAAACCCTTCCAGCTCGCACCATGGAATTTAGAATAGAGCATCGCTTTGGTGATATGTTTGGAGCTAATGGTGGAGCGCAAAATATGTTTGGTTTTGATAACTTGGCCGATATACGAATTGCCCTAGAATATGGTATAACCAATGATTTAATGATTGGCGTAGGAAGAGCAAAAGGAACAGCCACACCATACCGATCCTTACTCGATGGTTTTGCGAAGTATCGAATTTTAAGGCAAGGTAAAAAAAGTCCGATATCACTTACTGGTATTGGTGGGCTGACATTTACCTATATGACAGCGTCTACTGACATTTCTCAAGTAAACCATTTCCCAAAAGTGAGTCACCGTTTCGCCTATTTTACACAATTGAATGCAGCAAGGCACTTTGGTGATCGTCTTTCTGTAGCAATAATGCCAACCTTAATACACAGCAACTATGTGGCTGCCAATGATCAAAACGATTTGTTTGCTCTTGGTGCGGCGGCGCGGGTTAAATTAAGTGGTCGTTTTGCTTTGATTTTAGAATATTACCATACGTTTGCATCCGAAGGTCTGAGGCCAAATGATACGTATAAGAGAAGTTTAGGATTTGCGTTGGAATGGTATACGTTTGGACACAATTTTACAATTAACTTAACAAATGCTCAAGGAATTGGTGAGACACAGTTTATCCCTTATACTACGTCCGATTGGTTAAAGGGTCAGTTTCGGCTAGGTTTTTGCGTAGGGAGAAAATTTGCATTTGAAAACGAATAAATTATTACATATGAAAAAAGCCTTTTTACCTATTGTTTATTTCGGTTTATTAATCGCATCAACATCAATGGTGTTTGCGCCAACAGGTGACTATGAAGTAACTGAAGGACATTCGATTGCTTTCAAAAGTGCTGACCCCTCCGGCAAGTTTACAGATATTAGTGGGGATGTGACCTATTCATCTGGTTCGCCTACAGATGCCACGTTTAATTTGAAAATTCCTGTTAATACCATAAGTACAGGGAATGGCATGATGAACAAAAAAGCCCTCACCAAGGAATGGTTTGAAGAAGAAACGTACCCGAACATTAAATTTAAATCTTCCAGCGTCACCAAAGACGAAAATGGAGATTTACAAATTAAGGGAGACTTAACCATAAAAGGTACATCAAAAGAATACACCATCCCTGCAAAAGTTTCTGGCAGCGCTTCAAAATATACATTCAAAGGAACATTTTATGTTAACCGCATTGATTTTAAAGTTGGAAAGAAAAGCGAAACAGTTCCAGATAAAATGAAAATTGTTTACGAATTACCAGTAAGTAAAAAAACAGACAAATGAGAAAATTCATGTATCTAGGTTTATTAAGCGCGTCTATTTCCTCAATAGTCATCGCTGCCTACCTGTATTCAATGTATAATTTTGTACCTAAAGGATCTCCCGACCCTCTAGTAAGCCTTGATTCGCCAATGCGCAAAGAGCTTAGTATGTTCAATCTTGTTGCGATTTATATTTCTATGTCATTAGTAGCATCTTTACTTCTCTGGCTGTTTAATAAGTATGCAGGAAAGTGGGGGGTTTTCGCATTGAATGCGCTGATAAGTGCTGCCTCGATTTTAGGGTTCTATTTTGTGCTTACATATTTACGTGATGGATGGGATGTTTTTCAGATCATTGGAACACCTTTGTTTTACATATGGCCAGTAATTTGGCTGGGATGTCAACCTTTGTTTTTAATGGAAAGAAAATCTAAATAATACATATGGTACTAAAGTCATATACATTCCTCTTTGCATTCACGCTGTACCTTTCTTTGATTTCCTCATGCGCTAAAGATAAAGTGTCCTTTGTGGCTCCGCCAAATTGTCCGGATACCATATCATTTAACACACAGGTATTACCAATGATACAATCGAATTGCACAGGGTGTCATAATATTGGTAACGGAACAGGATATACTTTAACCAATCATTCGAATATTAGTTCCTCGGCTGATGCCATTCTTGGTTCTATGCATGGAACTGGTTACCAATTGATGCCTCAAGGAGGCCCCGCATTACCCGATTCTTTGATTCAAAAAGTAGAATGTTGGATTTACCAAGGAAAAAAAAATAACTAATTTAGTCACTAATTAAAATTTCGAAAAGATGCGTATTGTTTTGATTTTACCGGTAGTTGCATTATTAATGTCTGGTTTCGCCTATTTTTCTGTGGATGCTTCGCAGCATGGATTTCTTCGGTCTCCGTTAAATGGCGGCGGTGCTTCTCCGGGTATGACGGGGGCTCCTAACGAAAGCAATTGTACACAATGCCATTCAGGTTCTGTTCAGAACGGTGAAACGGAGAACTTGTTAACCATATTAAGCGGTGCAACCCCTGTAAGCACCTATGTACCGGGCCAGCAGTATACAGTTAATCTATCAATGTCATCTAACCCTACAAAGCGAGGGTTTCAGTCTACTGCATTAACTGCCACAAATACTATGGCCGGCGGATTTACGGGGCAAGCGGGAAATACTTCTATTAATGGAGGAACAAAAAAATATGCAAATCACACCTCTGGAAGTAATACAAGCGTTAGCGCGCCATCTTGGTCATGGACCTGGACCGCTCCTGCAGCTGGGGCAGGCCCAGTTACTTTTTACGTAGCGACCAATAAAACAAATAACAACGGTAACGACAATGGGGATATGATTTATTTATCTCAGCATGTTATACAGGAAGAGTCGGGTAATGGGGTTTTGGAAGGAGATGAGCAGGCACTACAGCTTGTTCAAGTAACAAGTGAAAGCATAACGTTCAAGGCGCCAAAAAGCGTTGGACAAGTTAATGGAATAACGATATTTAATGCAACCGGGAAAATGGTGTATTCTATACCATGCCTTAAAGTAAATAATAATGAGATCGTGATTGAACGAACTTCACATATTCAATCTGGATTGTTTTTCATTTCAATGAGCATCAATAATTCTCTCTACACCAAAAAGATTGCATTACAATAGAGGTTAATCAACCTTTTCTTAATTTAAGGTTTCTATTTAAGTATTTCATTTGCAGGGAGTTTTGCCTCCCTGTATTTATTTTGTAACTTTTTTAAATCAATTCGCGTTAAAAAAACCTCAAATTTTTGTCCGTTAAAATTTGGTGAATGCAAAAGAGTGTGTATCTTTGCACCCCGCAATTGAGAAAAACATCGCAAACGAGTGAGTTTAGTTGAAGAAAAAAAAAAAGAAAAAAATATTTTATAGTTTTTTCTTGGTGAATAAAAAAGAGTTTGTATCTTTGCACCCCGCTAAATTAGATTAGAGGGTTTTGACAAGCAGAATAAGTTTAGAAAGTTATCTGCAGCGAATGAAGTTCATTGACGTATTGAGAAACAAGGAAACAGCGTTTTAAAGAATAAAACGACATCTCGAGCTCTTACAAATTCAAAGTTATTATACAACGGAGAGTTTGATCCTGGCTCAGGATGAACGCTAGCGGCAGGCCTAACACATGCAAGTCGAGGGGCAGCACAGATTAGTTTACTAATTGGGTGGCGACCGGCGCACGGGTGCGTAACGCGTATGCAACCTACCCTGTAC
>JAIXRD010000266.1 GCA_027485365.1 Cryomorphaceae bacterium
AGCGGTTAAATTCCCCAGAACAACCGAGAATAACAGTACCGAAATATAATTTTTCATGTTAGTTTTTTTTAGCGATATACAGTACTTCATCCGCAGAAATCCGGTAGCGATCAAATACTTCAGGACTCAAGTGATCCATCAACCAAAACTCTTTTACTTCAAATCCTGCATTTTTTAAGTAATCCGGATAATCTAAACCAAACAAGCGAACATGATCTTTTTGCCAATAATACTTTTCACGGTCTTCGGGAGAGGTTATCGTGGGATCTTCCAGTGTTTTTTCTCGGGATATATCTTGAGGCACTTGCATGATTGCCCAGCCCCCTGACTTCATCACACGAAACAATTCACGCATGCATTGATTCGGATCATCCACGTGCTCCATCACGTGATTACAAAACACCACGTCAAAGCGATTATCCTCCAAGGGTATTTGATGCAAATCAAAATGCATATCTGCGATTGGAGAAACAATATCTGCGGTTAAGTAGTTCAGGTTTTTTTGTTTTTTAAATCGTTCAATAAAGCATTGTTCAGGTGCCATATGCAATACGGACAACGAAGGGGCGGTAAAAAAGTCACTATAATCTCGGAGATATAGCCACATTAATCGATGACGCTCTAAGGTTAAATCATAGGGACAAAGTACATTTTCTCGATGTGCAACATCGGAGCCATAAGAAAGAAATTTTGAGAACTTACGGTCGCAAACTGGGCACTCCACCTTATCTCCTCGATATAACAAGGGTGCAAATTGTTTGAATATGTAGCTCAATCGAATCAACAAGGGACGAGGCAGCGTATTCAACAAGTATTTATATAATCGTTTCACAAGGTAAATTTACGACAAAAAAAGTGGAAAATTGGTCGTTTGAACTGCAACCCATCAACCAATAACGCGTATTGAACGGATAATCATGAAATCATTAATACTAATTTTTCTTCTTGCATTTATCGGACAGGTTCATTCACAAGATCAACCAACAGCAATTCATGATTTTAAAAATCAACACGTTATTTATGCAGACCTTGGAATAAGTCCCGCACCGTTCAACCTTAGCTATTCGTTTCCATACGAGGTTAGCAAATTGAAATACAAAAACAACTTCAAACCTATTTTAGGTCTTGCGTATGCATACAAATGGTTTTCAATGCGCATCGCATTTCCTGTGTTGCCAGGGGTACGATCCACTGAAAAGTATGGAAAATCGAAGCAATTTGCACTTGGGTTTGATTATAACTTCAAGCGTTTATATACTGATTTAGATTTTAGAATTATTCAAGGCTACGCAATAAAAAACGCTTATACCTTTGACAGCTCATTGACTGAAAATACGCCAAACAATATCTTGCCAGACCTTGGATCCCTTAATCTCGCGTTGAACTTATGGTATTTTAATCACAATGACTTTAAAATGAATGCCCTTCAAGGCAGGAGAGCACATTTTGAAAAACAAGTACATACGTGGTATCTAAAAGGTACCTTAAATTATTTTGGCGTGAAGAATGCAAAGGGCGAAATCATTCCCTCACTACTGCAAGACGAATCTCAAAGTAAAACCTCAGCTCAGGGTTATTCAGCAATTGATTTTGGAATCATTCCTGGCTATGCCTACGCAAACCGCAAGAATAACTGGCAAATTTCAGGATGGGCTGGACTAGGTCCTGTAGTACAATCCAAATTCTACACCCTAGAATCAGGAGTTCAAGGTTATTTAGGCTTAGCTCCCCGTTATGACATTCGGTTGGTAGGTGGTTATTCCAATAATCAGCGATTCTTCTTGTTGGCGGCAAATTTTGACAATAAATCAATCGTATTCAATACCCTCGCTTACAAGCAGTACTTTTATACCATTCGATTGGTTGCAGGAATACGAATACCTCCTAAAACATCGAATCCAACAAATGGTCGTCAACGGAATTCGGTAAGGTAACCTTAAGATTTGGCTCCATTTCCATGGCGCGTTTAATGGCATAGGTTGCATTCGGGTTTCTCGCCCAATTTCTTCGTGCAATTCCATTATTCACATCCCAATGAAGCATCATCTGAAGGTTAACAGATGCACGTTCTGATCCATCTAAGAGCATACCAAATCCACCATTGATTACCTCACCCCATCCTACACCACCACCATTATGAATAGAAACCCAAGTTGCCCCTCTAAAACTATCGCCAATCACATTTTGAATCGCCATATCGGCTGTGAATCTAGAGCCATCATAAATATTACTTGTTTCCCGAAATGGTGAATCAGTACCAGAAACATCGTGATGATCACGACCAAGTACTACTGGACCTATCTCACCGCGTGCAATTGCATCATTGAATGCCTTTGCAATACGCATTCGACCTTCAGCATCAGCGTATAAAATACGTGCTTGGGATCCAACCACTAAGCGATTCTCTTGTGCGCCTTTAATCCATTGGATGTTATCCATTAATTGCAATTTTATTTCATCAGGAGCCTCTTGAAGCATTTGTTCTAATACCTCACATGCAATTTCATCTGTTTTTTGCAAATCACTTGGCTCGCCGGAGGCACATACCCATCGGAAAGGACCAAACCCATAGTCAAAACAAAAAGGACCTAAAATATCTTGAATGTAAGAAGGA
>JAIXRD010000104.1 GCA_027485365.1 Cryomorphaceae bacterium
ACACTGATTGCCAATAACTACGAAATTCTTCCAGTACTCCAAGAATTGTTCACCAGTCAGCATTTTTACGATGTGGCTTTACGTGGCAGCATTATTCGGAGCCCCTTAGAGACAGTTTTTAGCATGTTGAATTCTACAGAAACTCAAATCAACGTAAATTTAGCAACAGATTATAACATCTACCTAAACATCTATTACGCTGCTGCGAACATGGGCCTTGATTTTATGAATCCCACAAGTGTGGCAGGATGGGAGGCATACTATTTAGCTCCCGCATTTTCTAGGCTATGGATTAATTCCACCACCATTAAATTTCGTTTTGACATTGCCACAGGGCTCTTTATTTTCGGTATTCCAATTAACGGTTATACCTTGAAAGTGGATACCATTCCATTTCTAAATAATTTGAGTTTACCCTCGAGTGCCATTTCTGTTATTGATGACATCTGTGAGTTGTTTATTTCTAAACCGGTGGATCCAGCAACCCATGCAGATTTGGTTAATATATTAACAAATAATCTTCCAACGTTCGAATGGACGTTGCAATACAACGAGTATTTAAACAATCCGAATAACCCGACCTTTGTAGACCCTGTGAGATATCGCGTACAATTGGTGCTCGATCGAGTTTTTAAAATGCCTCAATATCAAATGATATAATGCGAATCCTATGAAAAGAAGACAGTTTATTAAAAATGTAGCGTTAACATCTGCAAGTTTACCCTTCGTTTCGAATGGTTTTGGAATGCAGGCCTTGAGTCAAAAGCTCTTTAATTTTTCTACCGGTGCTGAAGATCGGGTATTGGTAATGATACGCTTAAATGGAGGTAATGATGGATTGAATACCGTTATCCCGTTGGATCAATATGCTAACTTAATGATTCATCGACCTGAAATCATCATTCCTCAGAATCAAATTTTGTCGGTAACTCCCGAAGTTGGATTTCATCCCCAAATGCAAGGAATGAAAGGACTCTTTGATCAAGGAAAATTGAGTGTAGTTCAAAATGTGGGCTACCCTGAACAAAATAGATCCCACTTTCGATCCATGGATATTTGGACCTCAGGATCGCTTGATGTGAGTGAAACGAGGGGTTGGTTGGGACGTTATTTTGATTCCTATAATCCAAATTATCCTGCAGGATATCCAAATGTAACGTATCCGGATCCGTTTGCAATCAGCATGGGGTCGGAGGTTACCGCAACATGTCAGGGAATAGCTGCTAATTTTTCTCATGCAGTTTCTAATCCAAACAATGCCGTGAATTTATATCAGGGAGGGTTTGTAAATGATGGCTCATATTATGGTGAACATGTAGAGTTTGTTGGGACAATCATCGAACAAACCAATAGCTTCGGACAGGTGATTCATGCAGCGGCTCAAGCGGGAAGTAGCTTATCGGCCATGTACGACCCATCAAATAATTTGGCGACGCAGTTGAAATATGTAGCTCAAATGATTTCTGGGGGATTGAAAACTAAAGTTTATGTGTTATCACTTGGAGGTTTTGATACTCATGATAACCAGGCAGATGCAACTAATTTGTTAGCTGGAACACATCGCGGATTGCTGAAAACGGTTTCTGATGCCATCGCGGCATTTCAAGACGATCTTCAATTACTCGGACTAGAGCAACGTGTAGTTGGAATGACATTTTCAGAATTTGGTCGTCAAATTGAGGCCAATGCGAGTTTAGGAACGGATCACGGAGATGCTGCACCGTTATTTTTGTTTGGAACATGCATTCAATCCGGTATTATCGGACCAAATCCAACGATTGCTAGCTCCTTGCCTGATCAGGCGGGTATTGCTATGCAAATTGATTTTAGGGATGTGTACGCATCGATTTTACGTGATTGGTTTCAGGTGCCAACCAATGAGGTACAACAGTTGTTCGCTCACCAGGTCCAGTTCTATTCCTTGGCAGGAACGTGTAATGTAAGTTTGGAAGAGCAAGCACTGGCTAATGGCTCCATGCTCGTTTATCCAAATCCAACGCCAAGCAGTATTCATGTGAAGGTGAATTTGGAGGAGGGGAGAACGATGGGAGAACTTCGTGATGCGAATGGAGCTACCGTTAAAACGTATTTCGATCAGAATTACTCCAGTGGGCTTCACACCATATTCTGTGATATGGAAGGTTTAGCCTCCGGTACGTATTTCTTAGTTATTCGGAATAATGAAAAAACCTTATTGGAAAAGGTCGTAAAAATGAAGTAACTATCGAAGTAAGTTAAGGGTTCCCGTAATCTGTTGTTTTTCGGTATTCGTTTTGGTGGCAAAGGTGATTTCCCAAGTATATATTCCTTCCTGTGCATGGAAATCCTTTCCATAAACGCCATCCCATCCAGTTTCTTCATTGAATGATTCCCAAATTAATTCCCCCCATCGATTGAAAATACTGAGGTGGTAGTCATACGGATCAAATCCGCTGGTAAAGATCGGTTTCCATTGCTGGTTGAATTGGTCTTGATCTGGGGTAAAGGTATTCGGTACATAGTAAATTAACGGTTCTTGATACCCGATAAATTGGGTGAGTGAATCGATGCAACCTGAGGGCGAACTTGCAATGAGCGTTACAAAATAACCGCCTGTGGTATTGGTGTAAGTATGCGTTCCTTCCGGCTGATTGCTGCTGTTTCCATCCCCGTATAGCCATACATAGGAGCTTGCTCCTTGTGTACCATTGTTAAAACTAACCAATTCTGATGGTGACGTAAATTCTCCCGGGACAAACGAAAATCCAACTACAGGAGTCCCTTCTACACACAAATAATCACTCAGTAGAGCCGAGGCCGCGCAACCGCTGATGTCCACTTGTAATTCCACATCATAACATCCAACATTCGGTATGTTGTATGAAACAGTCGCAGTATTTCCTGCTTGTTGACCATTGATTTGCCAAAGGTAGGTAGCCCCATTCACTGCAGGAGTGGTTAATGTACCTTGTAATGGAGAACAACCCAGTAAATTATCTGCACTAAAGGAAACCCCGGGGTTATCTGAGATTTGTACAGTAAGCGAAGCTGAATCAGCACATTGTCCCGGTGTGGGATTGAATGTATAATTAAAACTTCCGAGTTGTTGTGTGTTAACGGCCAATGGGTTCCATACCCCTTGAATTGCATTCGTTGAACTCGCTGGAAGCATTGGTGCTGGAATTAATCCTAAGCAGTATGGCCCCATGGCATTGAAATTTGGCTCAACCAAGGGCGTAACGGTTAGAATGCAAGAGTCAGAATCCTGACAGCCATTTAAGTTGGCATTCACCACGTAGGTAATATTTTGCGCACTGTTACTCGTATTATTGATAATTTGATTGATGCTTCCGCCAGCACCAGGGTTCGCACCTGTCAGGTTGGGGTTTGCGGATGGGGTGTAGCTAAAGGTAGCTCCCGCTGGTGATGAGGTAATGTTTTGGATGAAATTAGCTCCGCTGCAAATCGTGTCAACGGCAGCAATAATTACTTGAACCGGTGGGTTCACGGTTACATTGACAAAATCCAAGGATTGACAACCCGTATTGTCGAGACCATTTAAGATGGCAACATAAGTGCCCGCATTGGGATAGGTTATGGTGTGTGATCCCACACCAACAGCTGAACTTGGTGAAGCATTTGGTGTAAAATTCCAGTTGTATATTGCGCAATTTTGTGAACTTGTCCCATTAAATACTACCGAATCTCCTGTACAAATAGTTAAGTTGCTCGATGTGATTTGTGGTACAGGTCCAGCGAAGGTTCCTCCATTTGGATTGTTATTATTGAATGTTAAGGTAAAGCCTGTGTTTGCAGAGAAATTATTTACGAGTAGGGCGTAACTTGTTCCCGGTGTCATGGTAATGCTTTGTATGTAGGCATTAAATCCTGCTTGGCACCCGGGCCATTCGTTCTGATCCACTTCCGCTAAACTCATTCCAGTGGATCCCGTTGCATTGAGGCAAGAGCTCGAACAACAACGAACGGGGGTTCTCGCTCCGCACGGATTGCTTGTGTTCAGTTGATAAAAAATAAAGTCGATATCGTCCATTGGATTTACAGGGGTGATATCAAAGGTGAGTGGTCCTCCGGTTCCACAGGTCCAATAAAACCATGAAGAATTGGATTCATCGGGTCCGGGCATGTCAAGGCAGGTACCTGGTTCGGGTTCATCGTTGTTTAATCCGCCCCCACCAAGGGTTCCTACACTCACAGGATTTTGGTTGCATAAAAAGGCAGCGCCACCGCAATCAGCACCGGGATTCGTTGTTGGAGTATAACTGTTGATGCAGAGCTCAAAGCTTCCTTCGTTTGCTTGAGGAGTTGAAACACGTATATAATAGGTGTTACCTGGGACTAGTGCCCCTTCATAAATTTGAGAAGTACCAAAACCCGGAGTTCCATTTGAACAATTTAGTTCATTCATTAAGCCCCCGCAGATTCCATCATATAGGGCAATTCTAGGTTGAGACATGGTTCCGCCACCGCCAATTCCACTTGCCGAAATCAATACATCCGTCCCCAGTGCGGTAAATGAAAACCAAACGTCCTCTGTGGCATTCGCGGGCCAACACGTTGGTAATCCATAGGTTCCAGGGGTTGATCCTACGTTTGTGAAAACCCCATTCCCTGAGCAATAATTTTGCACATTATTTATTGGTGTAGCGGTACCACAATCGTCTCCCTGTGCCCAAAATGACCACGGTAAAACTAGAAAACAGATAAATCGAAGTAGTTTAAGCATCGGTTAGGTAGACGAAATTTAATCAATTTCGTTGGCTTTCAGTGAATTACAAGTTAATTTTTAATTGCGTCCACACGCTTTTGCCGCTGCATTGGATTTTCCTTTGGTTGATTTTGCTTAAATAATTGATACCTAGAAGGTTGAATTTCTGTAGGCCAAGCATTGTTATTGAGATCAACATCAGCAGTTTCAAGGAATGGGTCCAAGCGAATCTCTTTCACTTCTTTATCAAAAATAAACACCTTCGATACCTTATCTTCATATTGGCGCCATATTTCAACAGGTATATGTATAACCTCGGTGCTGTCATCCGTAAAGGTGAATCTTAGTATAAGTGGCATTACTAAGCCACCTACATTTTCAAAATGGACTTCATAGAAATGTTTTCCAGCATTGAGTAGGGCTAAATCCTTTTCGTTGGTTTTCTCCTTAAACGCTTCGTATTCCTTTTTATCGAGTGCATCAACTAAATAAATATTACGTTTTGCATAATAATCATCGATTAAAGAATCCTGCTCGTTGATGGTTTCTTTGATGGCGGTTTCATTTCTCGTAACCCCAATGTGAATGTCTTTATTGTCGTTTTGTTCCTTCAAGAAGCCTTTTTCAAGCGTAGGATTTTGACTGTTTAATTGAAACCATTTCACATCCTTAATGGCAATGTCAACCGGTTCGGTGCCATAGAACCATCCCCTCCAAAACCAATCTAAATCAACTGCAGAGGCATCTTCCATGCTTCTGAAAAAATCGGCAGGGCTTGGATGTTTGAATTTCCATCGTTCACAATAAGTTTTAAAGGCGTAATCAAATAACTCTCGTCCCATGATGGTTTCACGAAGAATGTTTAACCCTGTCGCTGGTTTTCCATACGCATTGTTACCGAATTGAAAAATGGATTCTGAATTAGTCATGATGGGAGAAATGAATTTTTGATCTCCTCGCATGTAATCTGCAATTAGGTGTGCTGGTCCTCTTCTGGAAGGATATCCTCTTTCCCATTCTTGTTCCGTTAAATACTGAACAAAGGTGTTTAATCCTTCATCCATCCATGTCCATTGGCGTTCATCGGAATTGATGATCATTGGAAAAAAGTTGTGTCCTACCTCATGGATAATAACGCCCCACATACCATATTTTTCCCCTTCCGAATAGGTGCCGTCTTCTTCTGGTCTGCCTCCGTTAAAGCAGATCATCGGGTATTCCATTCCGATCCATTTGGAATGAACCGAAATAGCTACAGGGTACGGATAATCAACAGTATACTTTGAGTAGGTTTTTATCGTGTGTGCTACGAGTTTAGTGCTGTATCGTTCCCAAAGTGGGTTTCCTTCTTTCGGATAAAACGACATGCAAAGAATGTTTTTTCCGCCTACCGTAACGTTTTGCGCATCCCAAATGAATTTGCGCGAACTGGCAAAGGCGAAATCGCGTACGTTCGTCGCTTTAAATCGCCACGTTTTGTTGTTTGATTTCTTTTCTTTTTCTGCAGCTTCTGCTTCTGCTTGTGTGACAATTAGCACGGGTGTATTCGCTTTTTTTGCTTGTTCCATGCGTTTTCTTTGCGTTGCGGTAAGCACATCCGCTCCGTTTTGAAGTTCTCCCGTAGCAGCAATGATATGATCTGAAGGCACCGTGATACTTACGTCATAATTACCAAAAGGCAAGGTAAACTCACCTCGACCAAGAAACTGTTTGTTTTGCCAACCAGTTACGTCGCTGTAAACACACATGCGCGGAAAGAACTGAGCCAGCGTGTACAAATAGTTTTTATCTTTTTCAAAGTATTCGTAGCCTGATCGACCACCCACCGCCATGCGGTCATTGATGTTATACCACCATTTTACGGTGAAACTAATGCTGCTTTTTGGTGCAAGTGGCGTTGCTAAATCTATGCGCAACATGGTTTTATTGATGAAATAGCTCATGGGTTGACCCGAAGTGGAAGAGATACTCTCCACTTTAAATCCTCCATCGTAATGGAAAAAGCGTTTTTGGATGTCGCCTATGGATTTAAAATCTTCCATTTTTTCTACCTCAATCAGCTTGGTGTCTGAATGCTCATCATAGATGTTTTGGTCTAATTGAAGCCATAAATAGGGGAGGGCATCCGGTGAATTGTTGGTGTATGTAATGGTTTCGGTCCCGCTTAATTTCTGCTTATCATCATCCAATACCAAATTCATTTTATAGTCTGCTTGCTGTTGAAAATAGGCATGACCCGGAGCGCCAGCCGCATTTCTGTATTCGTTCGGCGTTGGGAGTTCCATATCAAGTTGAGCAAACTTTTTTTGAGCAAATGATGTGGAGGCAATAGCAATAGATAAAAGGCAAAGTATAGGTTTCATCATGGGGTTACGGGGATTTCTTTAGTGTAATCAGTAGCAAGGTAGGAAAGGGTATGATGCCTACCTTTTTTTAAGTAATCTAATTTGTTTTGTTGATCAGGAAAATAATTGGTGAGTAGCGGGAAGGCAAAAGTAAGGTTGCCGGGTTCGGCGATTACCTCCGAAGATAAATAGAAGTTAAGGTCACCGTTTATATCAAGCTCATGCCCATCCACTTTGAAGTAAACTGCTTGGTTATTCTGATACAGCGTAAATCCGGCACAGACCATGAGTTCTAATTCCGTTCGCAAACTATCGGTCTTAAGGATGTGGTCCATGCTTAATGTTTTGCCATGTTTCTTTGAAAGAATATACGCTAAATCATGCGCAGTAACCTTAAGTGTTGCTTGGAACTGTTGCTCTGATGGATAATACTCTAATTCGATAAAGGCAAGGTGGTACTCATGTGCTTGGCTCGTTCCAAATATGGAAAGCAGTACGAAGAAGAGTAGGGCCTTTAATTTCATGGGCTTTAAAATTACTATATTTGACCCAATGTCACAACGATTTTACTACCTGATTTTATCTTGTCTTTTTCTATGCGCTTCTTGTGCTGAGGAAAAGGTTGATGAGGGATTAAGAGCTGGGGATTTACTTTTTCAGGATCTGGATTGCGGTCCGATGTGTAATGCGATTGAAACAGTAACCGAAGGGGTGAACGGCATGGATTTTTCACATTGCGCCATGGTTATCGAAGAACATGATTCCTTGAAAGTTATCGAAGCCATTGGGGAGTCGGTGCAGGTTACGAGTTTGAGAGACTTTAAGCAGCGAAGTAACAAAATAGTCGCGGCTAGATTAAAAAAGGTGAATGAAGGCATAATTACTCGGGCTGTTGCTTATGCAAAATCACTTAAGGGAAAGCCTTACGATGAGGTATTTCTTTTAAATAACGACCGTTATTATTGCAGCGAATTGTTGTATGAATCGTTTAAAGTGGCGAATCATGGAAAACCGATTTTTGAATTGGCGCCAATGACCTTTATGGACCCAGCTACCAAGGCGTATTATCCCGTATGGGTGGACTATTATCATGAATTGAATTGTGCAATTCCTCAAGGGAAACCTGGTTTGAATCCAGGGTCGATTTCTAGAAGTCCTGTTCTAGAGCTTTTAGATTTTTCACTTTAAGTACGAATTTTAATAATTTATTAATAAATCACACGAGTTTTTTATTTTTCTTTAGGGTAAACTTTTTACCATGAAAAAATTCATTCTTGTATTTTCTTTTTTCTTCGTACTTAACAACGGGATAATTGCTCAATGCCAGCCCCCTTCCTCGGTTGCTTCAACCCCAAACATGATTTACTATGCGGGAGGTTCTTGCATGTTCTATGATTCTTTGTGCAATTTGTTGCTTTCCGTTCCTGCAGTAGAGGCTTCCTGGTCTTGTTCTCCAGCAACTGCAAAATGGGTCGTGGTATCCCCATCCAACGGCGGTTATTATGAATTTCCGAATTATTCCAACAACAACCCACAGATTAATTTTGATCAATACATGCGTCCCTTTTGGAGTGCTGATACCATTTATAACGAACTTATTTTCCTAAACGGGGCAGGTACTTCTGCAAAATTAATGTTCACCCCAACGCAAATTTTATCGGTAAAAAACTATAACCAAACGATTACGTACACCCAAGGTACGGATTACACCTTGAACGGTAATACGCTTACCCAATTGAATCCGGCCATGTCATCATCGGTTTCTCTGACTGTTGGCAGTGGATTGCAAAACAAGCAACATACTTCATGGATAAATGTTACATACAAACCTAGTAGAAGCGATTGGTCTATTAGTAATAATTTCACGTATCGAGGGTCGCAGCTTCCCAAAACCATGGCCAAGTTAAACAGCGGACAACCTGTGAAAATGCAAGCCATTGGCATGTCCATCACCGCCGGATTGAACGTGAGTGGTTTTGCAGGAGATCCCAACAACTTTACGCCAACGTTCCCTTATATGCACAGCTATATCGACATGCTTGGCCAACGTTTAAATCAAGTATTTCCAGGACCTATTACCATCTACAACAGCTCTTGTGGAGGCAAAATGGCGGCATGGGTTGATACGTATTGCCCGGCACTGGTAAATCCGAATAATCCTGATTTAGTATTCATTGATATGGGGATGAATGACATTTGGGGAACTAGCGCAGTGGCTTTCAAAAACAGCATTCAATCGGCCATGAATAAAATGAAACAGCATAATCCCAATGTAGAATTTGTGCTTATAGGTAATATGCTCCCGGATGTATCAGGTATGGGAGCTCCTGCGAATGGTGCGGTAGATATGTATGGATTTCGAACGCAGTATTTGAATATGGATACCGTAGGGGTGGTGTTTTTTGATATGACTTCCATTAGCGACAGCATATACGACCGTAAAGGAGCATACCAATGCACGGCAAATTCCCTGCATCCGAACGATTATCTTGCGCGTTGGTATGCCCAAGGTTTGTTTCAAATGTTCAACAACACTAACGTAAGCGGTATACCTGGTACATTGAACCTGGACGCTGTAACGTGTTTTCCGAATCCTAGCGAAGGAGTATTGATGGTTGATTTAGGTTTTTCACCAACAGCTCCCGTTGATGTAACGGTATTCGATCTATTGGGACAGGTTGTTTATGAGGGAAAACAATTCCAGCAAAAGCAGCAATTTGATTTTTCGAGGCTCCCAAAAGGAAATTTTAATATGCAATTAGGTAAATCTTCCAAGAAGCAACAAGTTTCATTCATAATTAAATAGCTATGAAATTATTCACTCCGATTTTGTGTTGCTTGGTGCTTGTAACGGCAAGAGCAACCACCTATTACGTTTCTCCCAGTGGCTCGAATACCAACGGTCTCTCTCCAGCAACAGCGTGGACAAGTTTGACAAGTGTGAATAATTTTACCTTTAGTGCGGGTGATTCCATATTATTTAAAGGAAATACAACGTTCAGTGGCTATTTAGAAATCACGCAACAGGATGCGAATAATTTTAACCTCCCGTTGTATTTCGGAAGTTTCGATCAAGGTGTCGCTACGATTCTCACGCCGAATACTCTAAATTGCGGTTTTAAGGCAACCAATGTACAAGGTGTTCGACTTGAAAACCTCATTTTTCAAGGACCGGGCGCGCAAACCGCATCGAATAAAGACGGGGTCTTGTTTTATACGAATTTAGCAAGCGGATACCTAAAGAATATTCGATTGAAAAATGTCAATGTCAATGGCTTTGGTTTTTGTGGGATTCGCTTTTATTCGGAATGGTCTGCCAATGTAAACTCTGGATACAGAAATGTGCTGATCGATAGCTGTGTCGTGCACGATTGCCGCGAAAATGGCATTGTGAGTATTGCTTTTGATGATCAAAATTATACTACCTATCAACATTACGGGTTTCAAATAAAAAAATGCCGTATATATAATATCACTGGATATTCGGCGAATAGCCACAAAGGAAGCGGAATTGTACTTTCACAAATTGATTCCGTGTTAATCGAGCGTTGTGAGGTCTTCAATAACGGCGCGTTGAATACGGCTTGCGGTGGACCAGGAGGAATATGGGTGTATGCTGCCAATGGGGTTACCATCCAACATAACGAAAGCCACCATAATAAATCAGGATCAGGGAACGGTTGTGATGGTCTTGGCTTTGACCTAGACGGAGGAACGACCAATTCATTAGTCCAATATAATTACTCGCATGACAACGACGGTGCGGGGTATTTACTCGGTAATTTCCCTGGAGCAAGGCCATGGGGAAACAATGTGGTGAGGTATAATTACAGCGTGAACGATGCAAGAACCAACAATAGTCCAGTTACGCTTTTTACGGCACCCGGCACCCAATGGAACGGTTTGCGGTTTCATAATAATACGGTGGTTGTGACCAATAGTCCGAATAACAACTATCCTAGTTTTTCAGCCTTTCAAATGACCGATTATGGAACACAAATGACGGGTGTAGAGTGTTATAACAATATTTTTTTAACTCAAGGACTGCCGGTGATTGACGTGCCTGCCACCTTTACAAATCAAAATCCGGCCTTCATTGGTAATTTATATTGGGCCGGAGGAGGTGCTACGACGTTTGTATACGGAAACACCTACAATTCATTAAGCAGCTTCCGAAGTGCAGGGGTAAATTGTGAGCATATTCAAAATACGAATTACGGGTTCGAAGCAGATCCACTATTGCCCAATATTTTATCTTCGGCACCAACGCTTTATCCTCAAGTGACAGAGATGCTTTCGTCGTATGCTATTATCAATACCTCTCCAATGATGAATGCAGCGGTTAATATGTCGGCGTTGTTTGGATTCGGTAATGGATCAAAAGATTATTATGGAAATATGGTGCCGAACAGCCAAGCTCCCGAAATCGGTGCAGAGGAAGGGTATTTTATCAATGTGGGATTACCGGGCTTGGCCCCAAGCGATGGGATTCGTTTGGTGCAGAATCCAGTGGTTTCAACCGTCAGGCTACACGTGGATTCCAAATGGTATGGAAGCGATTATGCGGTTTTAGATGTTTTAGGCAACGAGGTAGCAAAAGGAATGTTGCAAGGTGAGTATGAAGAAATCGATGTCTCTGAATTTTCAGATGGTATGTATTTTATTGCGGTAAAACGGCATTCTTTTGGTTTAAAGTTTATTAAGGATTGATATAACCTTCGTATAATGAGTTAGCGTCACAAGAAATCAGGTCTCTCAGGTGGCACTTTACTTTTGATTTCCTACCTTTGAGCGTATGAGACGATTGATGTTTTTGCGTGGTAAATTAAAAGGCCTGTTTTTCTTTTTTCATGGCCATCGCTTTTTTTCGGCCCACTTGTTTTCTTTTATTGGTTCAATGGCTTCCTTGTCAAAATGGATTCAGCGACATAAAGCACTGGGCTACAATGATTTTTATTCCTTTAAATTCGACTACGCCCGTAGAGAACAGCTCTTTGAGTATGTAATCAAACAAGAAGGCTTAGATAGTCCCATTGATTATTTAGAATTCGGGGTATCGAAAGGGGATTCCTTTAAGTGGTGGACTGCTCGAATTACTGATCCCGCTGCACGTTTTTATGGATTCGATACCTTCACCGGACTTCCAGAGGATTGGGGGCCGTTCAAAAAAGGAGATATGAGTTCAGGAGAGTCTTTGCCTGAAATTAATGATACACGATACCAGTTTTATCAAGGTTTATTTCAGCAAACGCTACTTCCGTTTCTTGTCAATTTTGACCCTTCGAGAAAAAAAGTGATTCATATGGATGCTGATTTATATACGGCAACGTTGTATGTGCTCACCTTGATTACGCCGTACTTACGTCCAGGCGATGTAATCTTTTTTGATGAATTTAATGTTCCTCAGCATGAGTATAAAGCGTTTACCGAATGGGCGAGTGCCTTTTATATAAAATATGAAGTGTTGGGTGCTGTGAATAACTATTATCAAATCGCTGTAAAAATTAAAGAATGAGAAAATTATTATCCCTGTTAGTATTAGGAGCATTATTAGTCGCATGTGAACAAAAAATGGATGCTTGTGAGTGTGGTAAGCGAATGATTGATAAAGATTCGAAAGAAGCGATGGATTGTAATGATTATTGGCGTTCTCTTGATTTGAAAGAACAAGAAGTGTTCATGGAAAAGGCTATGAAGTGTTATGCCAACGAAAGTATTGGAACCGACCTAAAATAAAAAAGTCTCCCGAAGGAGACTTTTAACAAACAACAACAACTAAACATCCCTTCTATTGTTAACGAAGGAATACCTCTCTACCGCACGGCAGTTGTTCGTCCGCGGAAGAAATATCATTCCTCCGCATGAGTGGCTTGAGTTTAAGGGCTTCATGCTGGGCAAGTTCCCGCACACTCATTGATTGCTTTAACACAATCGATTTTTTGTTTTTTGACTTTATTCGTCTTGGATCTAAGTAAATGATATCACCTTCAGTTAGCATATCC
>JAIXRD010000173.1 GCA_027485365.1 Cryomorphaceae bacterium
AGGTTCGTTAAATTTCTGAACGTAGTGATTAATTCCAAGCAATAAATTCCGTTGTTTCTCTCGAGTAATCGCATGAAAAGGCGTTCCGACTATGATTCCGGTACGTGTTTTTACTTCCACGGCAATAATCAGATTTCCCTTTTTGGCAATTAAATCGATTTCAGACTTTTTAAAACGATAGTTTGTTTCTAGGATTTCATATCCCGATTTAAGCAAATGCTCTTTCGCTAGTTCTTCGCCCCATCCACCTACCTCTAGGCTCATATTAACGTATCAGATGGAAGAATCCATGACCAGAAACTTCACCTCCAGAAACCCCAGTAGCCTTGTACGTATAGGTATATACGCCCTCGCTGGCCTCATTTCCATTTGAAGTTCCATCCCAAGCGGGTTGTGACTGTGTCAAATCAGTACTGGATCCACTGTACATAATCGCACCCCAACGATTGAAAATTATTAACTCAATCGCAACGACATTCTTGTATTGCAGGATAAACTCGTCGTTGGTTAAATCCCCGTCTGGGGTGATTACATTCGGTGCTTCAACTTCTGGATACGGATAGATACAATTCGAAGGTACATTCACATTAGCCGTGCCGTTATAGTTTAGTGCCTCTGGGTCGGTACAATCACACACATCCACGGGGATGGTAATCGACATTGAATCAACACAATTAAGCCCTTGAGATACCACTAAGGTTACCGTATAATCTGCTGGGATTTGTGTTACATATTGAGCACTTTGTGGATCGGTAGTTTGAACTACTGCAGTTTGTCCATTGCCAAAATTCCATGCATAAGCATCACCATTCGTGCTGTTATTTACAAAGGCTACATTCAATGGAGAACATCCAGTTGTAGGCGTTGCGGTGAAATTAGCTACCGGAACAGCAATTGCACCCACAAATACGCTGTCGCTAGCGGAACAAACCTGATCTGTAATCGTCAACGAATACCATCCGCTGGCTAGGTTTTGAATATTCTGTCCTACTTGTCCGTTAGACCACGAATAATTCACATTCCCCGTTGTTCCTGATACTACTGCCGACAAGGTTCCTGTTGGCAAACAAGTCGCTTCGGTCATATTTATCGCATCAATTGCAATAGTTTGATTTACCGTGACCGTTGCTGTATCGGTTTGGGAGAAATTACATTGATCAACCGCCGTTACCAAGAATTGAACAACCCCATTTTGAGTAACATTTATCGTTAATGAGTCATCGGTCGAAAGAACCGTGCCACCCAAGGCAGTCCATGTAAAGTCATAGGGCGCATATCCGCCAGACGCTGATGCGGTTAGTAAGACACTGTCTGGATAACATTGAATTAGTGGGTCTGTTTCTGTAATATTAATGATTGGACCATCACCAATATAAATGGTTCCTTCAGAAGTGATCGTGTCTCCGCATGGGTTAATGATTGATACCGAAATTATCACCGACTCAAACCCTTCATTTAACCCATCTTGAGTGGGCGTTAAATTCAAAATAACGGTGTCTTGTCCAGGTAAAAACACGATGGGATTCACCATATTATTATAGTCAACCCCTTGGATAGCTGAACCTGTTACCGTGTAATTGATGATCAAGGTATCATTGGTTTGGCCTTCCGGTCGGGTAAAAATAAAGTCTGCATAGGTACACCCTTCAACAATGGTTGTGTCACCTGATACGGTAGCAACTGCAACACTCACGGCCGCAGAGGAAAAAGACCCTGCCTCCAAGAACACCCCAGAATCATACGCTTGGTCAAACACATTAGCTATGGCAAACTTGATGTGATAGGTTTCATTACATTGCACACTTGCACTCGCGGTTAACTTTACGGTCGTACCATCATATTCAATGGCATCCCCGTAGGTATCTTGAGGGAATTCATTATACACATAGTACGGTGTATTTGTGACCCAATTCACATTGTTAATGGTTACGGGTGTTCCTCCCGGGATTACAGCAATATTGTCTCCACCGTTTGGATAACCCGCAAGTGGATAGGGTCCTGAAATTCCAGGTCCCCACAAAAAGATACCAAAGGCATCGTTAAAATTTGAAGGAGAAAATTCCGTGTATTCATCGGAACCGAACATGTAATTAAAAATAAGGGTATCCCCAGCAGGAATAAAATCAAACTCCAAGACCACGCCGTTGGTTACATTGCCGTTTGCAATGGCATTTAACTCGGGGTCACCAGCAACCGATTGTGAATTTCCTGGATTCGTTGTACTTCCGCCCATGTTAGGACCAACGGCTCCCGCAGCATCCCCGGTGGTTAAAACGATGCCACTTGCCATCGGAAATGTTGCATTGGTATTCGTGAAGTATCCGATATTACCAAAAGGCGTTGATGCTAAGCCCGGAACACCATTTATTGTGATATTAGAGGCAACAACACCTGCTCCCAACAACACATTGTTTACTAATTGCTGAGGCGTTTGCGTTGGGGAAACAGCAATAGGCTGTGCTAACGTCAAAAACGGCAGCAGCATCAGTGTCAAAAATAATTTATGAAGACCAAACATATTTTTTTTTAGTTTTTTTTATGACCTATATCGAGCAAGTAAAGTTGCACTATAAGCAAATATACGGTACATTTTCTATTTCTGATTTAGGATACGTGCTTCAATCTGTTTGAGCCTAGACTCTTCTATGGGATTACCGAAGGGAAAGCCAGAATGTATAGAAGATATCCGCAGGTTGTTTTGCGCGTTTTTTTTTCGATTAAACGAAAGCCACGCATGATAAATTAACCGGCGTACCGCGGAAGGTATGAGTCTTTTAATCCGTCTGTTTCGGTCCCGAACACTATAAAAAGCTTTTGCGTTTTCAGACGATAAATATTGAGAAATCTGTTGTCTTATAATCCCTTCGTGGTCCTTAGCCATAGGTTTCACCACACTAAATACCTTAGAAACGCCCGCAATGAACGCCTCATATTGGACCGCTTGATTAGGATCTGATACCAATACATCAAGTCCTATATTGGTTCCTG
>JAIXRD010000333.1 GCA_027485365.1 Cryomorphaceae bacterium
CAAAGGTAAAATGAATAAAGGTTTCGGGCAGTAAATTATAAAATTTAGCTCGCTTGAGTTATCTTTGCTTATGCAAATGATACACGATACAAAATCCGCTTCATATATTTCCCTCGAAGAAAGATTCGGAGCACATAATTATCATCCACTTCCGGTGGTACTTGAACGCGGAGAAGGAGTTCACGTGTGGGATGTTGATGGAAAGAAATATTACGACTTTCTATCAGCCTATTCCGCTGTAAATCAAGGACATTGTCACCCGAAAATCACCAACGCACTGATTAATCAAGCGAAAACCTTAACCCTAACCTCTCGTGCTTTCCACAATAATTTATTGGGACCCTTTGAAGAGTTTTTAAATACCACGTTTGGTTTTGACAAATTCCTCCCAATGAATACGGGTGCAGAAGCGGTAGAAACAGCGATTAAATTGGCTAGAAAATGGGCCTATGAAGTAAAGGGAATCAAAGAGAATCAAGGAAATATTATAGTTTGTGATGGGAATTTCCATGGAAGAACAACTACCATCATTTCCTTTTCATCGGACCCCGAATCAAAAGATAAGTTTGGTCCGCACACCCCTGGATTCATCAGTATTCCATATAATGACTTAGAAGCTGCAACGGAGGCTCTTAGCGCACCGAACACCATAGGGATTTTAGTAGAACCTATTCAAGGCGAGGCTGGAGTGGTAGTACCGGATACAGATTTCTTAAAAGCCATTCGGACAAATTGCACCGAAACAAATACATTGTTTATTGCGGATGAAATCCAAACCGGATTGGCACGTACAGGAAGCATGCTTGCTGTATGCGGCAATTGTTCGTGCACTGAACGTTGTGAACGTCAAGAAACGTATCAGCGACCGGACATACTTATCCTTGGTAAAGCATTAGGTGGAGGAGTTTATCCCGTTTCCGGCGTATTTGCTGACAATTCCATCATGGATGTTATAAAGCCCGGTCAACACGGGTCAACATTTGGAGGAAATCCCTTAGCAGCAGCGGTAGCAACCGAAGCACTGAATGTGCTAATGGATGAACACTTGATGCAGAATGCACGTCGTATGGGAGAGAAATTCCGAAATGCCATGCAGGAACTCGTAAATCAGAACAAAATTTTCACCTTAGTTCGTGGTAAAGGCTTACTGAATGCGGTTGTTATAAACGATTCACCAGAAAGCGATACGGCTTGGAACTTTTGTATGAAACTGGCAGAATTCGGCTTACTCGCGAAACCTACCCATGGAAATATTATTCGCTTTGCTCCTCCATTGGTTATTACTGAAACAGAGATGGATGAATGCATAGCGATCATTACAAAAACATTTAATCACTTTAACGCATAAGCATTGGTACAGAAAATTAAATTTGGAACAGACGGTTGGCGTGCTATTATAGCACAAGATTTTACCGTTGAAAACGTAGCGCGCGTAACTGAAGCAACAGGCATTTGGCTTAAACAGCATTTTGACAATCCTTCCGTAGTTATCGGTCATGATTGCCGCTTTGCCGGTGAATTATTCATGCATACGGCAGCAGCGGTTTTGGTTCAACAAGGAATCAAAGTATATATCGCTCAGGGATTTGTTTCTACGCCCATGATTTCCTTGGGTGCACACAAACACGGATGTGAAATTGGAATCATCCTAACAGCAAGTCACAACCCGCCGTCGTATAATGGATTTAAATTAAAGGCTAAATTTGGTGGACCGCTACAGCCCGAAAAAATCAATGAGATTGAAGCAATCATCCCAGATGTTTGCAATGTGGACTACTCAAATTTTTCGGTTGATAAGGCATTGAAATCGGGTCTAATTGAAGTGCTTCCTTTAGAAAAAGAATACATCGACCACGTAAAAACAAGCTTCGATTTACCTGCAATACAAGCTTCTGGATTACGCTTAATGTATGACGCGATGTACGGGGCCGGTCAACGAGTTATTTCACAAGTACTGCCATCCACCACCTTATTGCACTGCGAACCCAACCCTTCATTTATGGGGCAAGCACCAGAACCGATCGGAAAGAACCTACAAGAACTTGCACAGTACATTAAAACAAATCAAAACATCGATTGTGCATTAGCTACAGATGGAGATGCTGACCGCATTGGATTGTATGATAGTCATGGAGAATTTATCGACTCTCATCACATCATCTTGTTATTAATTCACTACCTCGTGAAATACAAAGGGATGAGTGGAAAAGTTGCCATTGCATTTAGTGTTACGCCGCGTGTATACAAAATGTGTGAACATTACGGATTAGAACACACCACCACCAAAATCGGGTTTAAGGACATTGCAGCCATCATGGTAAAAGAAGACGTGCTTCTTGGCGGCGAAGAATCTGGTGGTATTGCGGTGAAAGGTCACATCCCAGAGCGCGATGGCATTTGGATGGGACTTATTCTATGGGAATTCATGGCTAAATCCGGTAAAACCTTGGATGAATTGATCGAAGAAGTTTATGAAATCGTTGGACCTTTTAAATTCGAGCGTAACGATCTTCACATCTCCGAAGAATTAAAACTAAACATCATTAAAAATTGTCAAGAAAACAACTACAAATCCTTTGGAAAATATATTGTACGTGAGGTGAAAACTACCGACGGATTTAAGTATTTCTTTGATGACGACCGCTGGGTAATGATTCGTCCTTCGGGTACTGAACCTGTACTGAGAACCTATGCTGAAGCGCCAACCTTGGAAGAAGTACGAGAAATCCTAAAGGCTACGGAAGAGGAGATTTGTGGATAGAATCAAGAAGACATTTGGACATTTGGACATTAAGACGTTTAGACATTTAGACATTTAGACGTTAAGACATTTAGACATTTAGACGTTAAGACATTTAGACGTTAAGATATTGCACACCCTTCGATACGTCCTACGGACTACTCAGGGTGCGTGCAAGTGGCGAAAATTTCGGCGGGCTTCAATCCTGATGAGCGTTTCGGTGATTATTGAATTTCTATGGGTGCGCCCTTCGATCCGCCTCGGCGGACTCAGGTACCGCACTAGAGGTATATTTCTATTGAGTTAAAGCGGTCCCTGAGTAGTCCGAAGGACGTATCGAAGGGCCGCTTTCCAGGCACTTGCATCCTTAAATCCTTACGTCCCGACGTCCAATAAGACGCCAAGACGTTAAGACATTTAGATGTTTCGAGAATCTAATTTCCACAAGTCCAAAAGTCCCGACGTCCCGATGTCTAAAAGTCCCGATGTCCGGGCTTCTACCCTAAGGCCACATCTAAGATCATCATCACCACAAAGCCCCCAATAAAACCCAATACAGCCAAATCGGTGTATTTGTCACGTTGTGTTTCAGGAATTACCTCTTCTACGACTACAAAAATCATGGCCCCTGCGGCAAACGCGAGTGCGAACGGTAAAATGGGTTGAATATAAATCACGGCAAGTGCGCCAATCACTCCTGCGACTGGTTCAACAATAGCCGAGAGCTGTCCATACCAAAAGGATTTAAACCGGCTTGCTCCTGCCCTACGCAAGGGCATTGCAACTGCAAAACCTTCAGGGAAATTCTGAATGGCAATTCCTATGGCTAATGCCACTGCTCCGCCAATTGTTGCGCCTCCAAGTCCATTGGCGGCGGCACCAAATAACACGCCAACAGCCAGTCCTTCGGGAATATTATGCAGCGTAATCGCCAAAACCAATAAGGTAGTTTTGTGGAGTTGAGTTTTAACACCTTCTGTTTCATCCTCATTAAAATTGAGGTGAAGGTGCGGCATTTTTTTATCTAAAAAATACAAGAATAAAGCGCCCGTAAGAAATCCAACGGCAGCAGGCATCCAGGGCATTGATGGATACAACTTTTCAGACATTTCAATTGATGGATTCAACAAAGACCAAAAACTAGCGGCGACCATTAC
>JAIXRD010000354.1 GCA_027485365.1 Cryomorphaceae bacterium
AAAGTTTTTGAGATATCCAATGCCCAATATTGTTTTGGCTGCAAACTTTCAAATAAAGTACTTGCCTTAGCGCAGTTCCCGGCACCTAGGTCAACTAAGGCATCGCAATCCCCCACTGCCGCTGATATCTCGTGGATGTAACGCGACATAATGTGCGCCTCGGTGCGAGTCGGATAGTACTCATCGAGCAAGGTAATGGCTTCAAATAACTTAGAGCCGAGTTCGTCATAAAAGAACTTCGGGGCAATATGCGCCGGCTTCGCTTGTAAACCAATGGTGAGCTCTTGCAGGACTGAGGAATTCATAGTGGGGTTAGCGTGACATCAGGCGTCGCGCGATGTATGACATGGTATCAACCAGAACGACTAATAGAATGATGGCAATCAATATGCTGCTGGTCTCTTGCATCTGAAATAGTCCCATATGAAAAGCAAGCATTTGTCCTAAGCCACCGCCGCCCACAACGCCTAATACGGCAGCCGCACGAATATTGTTCTCCCATCGATAAAATGTGTACGACATGAGTTGTGGAATGATAGTGGGTAAGGTAGCATATAAAAATACTTGGCTCTCGGAAACACCCTGGACCCGCAGTGCCTGCGCTGCACCCTGCGGTGCGTTCTCAATCGACTCCGAGAACAAACGACCGAGCACTCCCGTGGTGTGAAGTGCTAATGCTAACGTACCAGCGAATGGTCCTAGGCCAGCCGATATAAGGATTAGAGCGGCCCACACTAGCTCGGGTATTGAGCGTAGACCGTTTAGGACTAAGCGACACAAAAAGCGCCAATGCGCAGGATCATTAGCATGACTTTTACTAGCTGGTATTGCAAGGAGTAAGCCAAAGAATGCTGCGAGGATGGTGCCGACTGCCGACATCGCAAGAGTCTCTAGCCCAGCGATCCAAAGTTTATGTAAAAAGATTGCTCGTAGATCCGGCGATAGTAGTTCACCCAAAAACCGACCCATACGCTTAGCGCTATCTACTGAAAATAAGCGACCTAACTGAAGATCAAGGGTCAAAAAACTAAGGATGGTTAATAGCACTAAGCCTAGTGTGACCCAGCACACTGAGCAGTTCCACCGAAACCATGGGTTCGCTTGAGAGTTCATCATTGCATGACCTTTCTGAGCCATGCACTTAATAGATCTGCTAGGCCAACGAGGAGCATAAAGACGATCAGAATGGTTGCTACTTCGCCGCCATTAAACATACGCATGGAATTATCCAGTTGCTGCCCTAAGCCCCCTGCTCCGACAAATCCCAGTACTGCAGATGCACGAATGGCGCACTCCCAGCGATATACGGTGTAACTAGTTAGTTCGGTTGAGTTCTGTGGCAAGACTCCGTAAAAGAATGCCTGCAATCGGCTAGAGCCATTACGCATTAAATTAGTAGCCACGTGGTGCTCACCGCTCTCTAAGATCTCGGTATAGACCTTGCCAAGCATTCCTGAGTACGTTAGACCAATCGCTAAAACCCCCGCAGCTGGTCCAAGGCCTACGACCCTCACAAATACTAAGGCCCAAATTAACTCGGGGACGCTGCGCAGAATGATTAAGATCCAGCGGATTACTTGACGCACGGCAAAAGGGAGAAGATGCATTCGTCCCGATAAGGATGAGATTGATAACACTCGCGTTGAGATCAATGTCATTGGGATCGCAAGCACTAATGCCAGAAATGTACCGGCGGTGGCTATTGCAATCGTTCGCCAGGCCTCTTTAGCAATCAGCAATAAAAACTCTGGGTTGGTCTCGGGAGGAAAGAAATCGCCCAGAAATTTGGAGCTTACTTTGAGGTTGTCAGGTTCAAGCAAAATCCAAGGCCTAAACTCGGTTGCTACTAATGCAGGCGCTAGGAGAATCAGGAGCGCAATGAACCAAAATAGTCGACCGGTCCAGGCCGGGTCTCTGAGCGCGGGGTTACTAGGCTGAACTAGAGTTGCAGTCACCACTGATCACCGACAATGAATAATCTTAACTGGGGCTGGCTCAGGCGGGCTATCTGGTAAGACCGGCGCATTTTGGTACAGCTCGTGTTCGTGTTGTCTATACAGATCTGCCAATAGTTCCTTACTGACCTCACTGCTAGGCAGATCAAAGACTAATTTCCCATCACGCAAACCGATGACACGAGGAAATTTGCTGGTTGCTACATCCACCTGATGCAAGCTCGTAATTAATGTAATCCCATGATCTTTGGCATGTGTAATCAAACTATCCATCGCCTGTCGTGCTCGGGTTGGATCTAAGGCTGAGAGCGGCTCATCAATTAACCAGACTGTTGCGGGAGATAGCAAGGCACGCGCCAACCCAACCCGTTGGCGCTCTCCCCCAGAGAGTCGGTCTACCCGTTGCCAAAGCTTATCGGCAAGGTCAAATTGGGCAAGCGCCTCACTAGCTTCTTTACTATCCCTGGGATAGATCAGACTCATTAGGCTTGCAAAGAAAGATTGTCTTGGTAATTTAGCCGCAAGTAAGGCAGTAATAACGCGTTGCCTTGGTGGTAAAGGTGGGGTTTGCGGTGCAAAGAAGAGATTACCGCGTAGCTCTTGTAGTTTACGAGTAGCTAGCTCCCAAACAGACTGATGGTTCAGTAAGACCTTTCCAGACTTTACTTTTAAAGCGGCGGCAATGACTAATAAAAGGCTTGTTTTACCTGATCCCGATGGGCCGATGACTGCGACATGCTCGCCTGGCTCTATAGATAAACTAAGCCCCTGAATTGCTGGGGGAGCTTGCGCAGTCGCTGCGGGATGATAAGCAGTGACGTCGCTAAGCTCGATGCCAAAATCATTACGAGCAGAGAGTTGGTTTGGCACGTCGTGATTAACGAATCAAGCCAGCACTTCGTCCTGCATTCTCCAAACCTTTATAGTTTTCGGGTTTTGTGGGGATGTATTTCGTAGCCCGATTGAGGGTCAAGATTTCTTTACCCTCTGGATTGTTCATATTGAGGTTGAGAAGCGCTGCGGTGATTTTTTCGCGCAGAGGAGCGGGCATATCTGCGTGTACTGACCAGTTGTAATTAAAGTAAGGGGGCGTTGTATAAAATACATCGACCTTGGTGGTATCAACCTTATTCTCTGAAACAAATTTACGCCATACCGTTATATCAAGTGCTGCCGCATCCACTCGACCACTTACAACCGCTGCAATAGTTGCATCGTGTGCTCCAGAATAGGCCACCCGTTTAAAGTCTTTGTCCGGATCGATTCCAGCCTCTAACAAAAATGAGCGTGGCATTAAATGACCAGAGGTACTCGATTGAGAACCAAAGCTTACTTGCTTTCCTTTCAAATCAGTAAGGCGTTTAATCCCAGAATTGGTTTGGGTGATGAACACTGAACGAAAGCTAGTATCTTCTTCACGCTGTGCAATTGGAATGATCTTGCCACCAGATCGGATTTGAGCCTGAACATATGTGAAGCCACCGAACCATACCAGCTCTACTTGCTTATTAACAAGCGCTTCTACGGCAGCAGGATAGTCATTAACGGGTACAAAATCGACCTTCATTCCTACTGTACGTTCTAAATACTTAGTCAAGGGGCCAAATTTGCGGATCTGCTCGGTTGCCGCCTCTTCAGGAATCGTTGTCACGCGTAATACAGTTTGCGCGCTAAGGCTAATTGAAGTACTAAATAGTAAAAAGCAAAGAATGGCTTTTAAATAATGTGACATATTTTAGTACCTTATTAACGAATGGATAGGAAAATTGTATAGAGAATTAAGGGAATGCGTACGCCTGCCAAAATTCTTGGTGAATCCCATAAATAGCAAGAGAATGCAACAATACGAACATGTTCTTTATTCTTCAACGCAAGACTTTTCAATGATCTTACTTCAAGCTGAGGGGATCTCTCGTCGAGTATCAGCCGATCGCTGGCTGTTTCGAGACCTCAATATCGCCCTTGCTGCTGGCGAGCAACTTGCGCTTCAGGGTGCCTCAGGGGTGGGTAAGTCGACGCTGCTAAATCTCTTAGCGGGGCTAGATCAACCCGACGAGGGTCGGTTGTTATTTGAGGGTAAAGATCTCAAAACAATTGGGGCAAATGAGCAACTCTATCTTCGCCGTACTGCCTTCGGTTTCGTTTTTCAGGCTTTCCATTTAATGCCACATCTCAATGCTCTACAAAATGTAATGGTGCCCTGTTTGATCGCTGGGT